>JBFMED010000195.1:0-3655 GCA_040753475.1 bacterium | reverse complement strand
ATGGCAATCTTATCCTGGAGGGAGAATGATATTTCATCCATCTGGGCACCATCCCTCAAGGTTGTATCATAAAGCTCAATCTTCATTTTATTTTTCAATCCCTAACCCCCAATTTAAAAGACCTTAATTTTATACCCTATCTTCACTATCCTTGATGGGTTTCCTCCAAAGAGGTCAATGGCACAAAGAGAAAAAGAAAGGTTTTGGGCAAGCAAAAATTTTGCTCCTAAGTTAAATCCTGCCTTTTTATTTTCACTACCCTTATCAATAGGAATACCTTCTATCTCAGCAAGAAGGGTGAATTTAGGACCCAAGGTCAATTCAGTTCCAGAGAATAAGGAAAGCCCTCCTTTTTCGTAATCCTCTACATCAATAAGGAATCCAAAGCTTAAGCTATGCTCAAGAGAAAATAGGATAATAGGCTTCGTAGCCACAAGATATAGCCCCTTTAGCCCCTTTATTCTTTTTTCTTCCCATCTTTTTTTATATCCATAGGGGTCATAGTAGCCCAAAGAGATGCTTGGAATTTTTTCACCTCCCGATGTAGCCTTTATTTTAAGAAAAAGAAGCAGCGGAAGGCCTGTTTCTATCTTTTCATCTCCTATGGCATTTTGCATATCCAGAGGAACACCAACAAAGACATTATTAGAAAGCCCCAATCCAGAATTTATTACTACACCACCATTGTCATAGATTCTAAAGGAAAGGGAAAGGTCTCCTTTTTTTAGGGTCTCTGCATTAGGAATATTGACAAGGTCATTACAATAGGCAAATCTTGCAAGCAAGAAGGCACAGAGGCACAGAGGCACAGAGGCACAAAGTTTTAATAGTTTTGATTTTTGATTTTTTATTAAATCCTTACCACATTTTTGACTTTTGACTTTTGACTTTTGACTTTTTATCATACCTTTTCAATTGGAATGGCAAGGGATGTTTGTGTTCCTGCAACCTCCTGGAATTGAATAACAAACTCAGCGGCGTCTTTTTCATTTTCTGCTTCAAAGATTAACAAAAGCTCTGGCTTTCCAAATAGAAAAAGGCTCTCCTTTATGTTAATAACCTCAGGTATCTTTGCATATTTTAAGAATATCTCAAGGGCTTCCCTTGTCTTTCCAGGGAGTGTATTGAGGGTTGTAACAAAAAGCATCTTATTGTTTAACCTAAAAAGCCAGGAGCTAATCTTACCTTGACTTCTTTATTGACTCAAGGACATTGATAAATTCAGAAAGGCCTGAATCTGGAACAACAATAGCATTCCTTCTTCCCGAAGATTTTTCAACAATCCTTAAAAACTTTCCATTTGGATTTTCTTTATACTCAAAGAAAAATATCTTTGATTCCACATCCAGCCTTTTTGTTAATATCTCCTTATTTGTTAATATCTCCTTATCTATATCTTTCATTTTAACTTAAAAATTATAATAATTCCATAAAATATTAGCAAGTGTTTTTTTTGAGGCACAACACAAAAAATGTATGTGTTTAGCTCGTTTTGGGAAAGATATACAAAATTGACATCTAAACACGTACAAAATTTTTGTTTACATAGGGTAAAACTTGTAGTAAAATATTCCCATAATGAGCATTTATTTAGGAGGAGAATAAAATGTATGCAATGTATAAGGGATTGGAGATTCCCGAAACAGGGGAAGTAGTTGGGACAGGCTGGTTGCCACCCCTACCAGATTTGCGGGACTACACCGACAAAGAGGCAAGTATTGCTGAAATGGCAAAGAAATTGTTTGGAAAGAAAACAAGGGCACTACCACCCAAGGTTGATCTTAGGCAATGGTGTTCTGCAATTGAAAATCAGGGCAATTTGGGTTCCTGCACCAGCCATGCCGGTGTGGGGATAGTTGAATACTTTGAGAAGAGGGGATATGGTAAGTATATTGATGGCTCTCGGCTCTTTGTCTATAAGACAACCCGCAATTTGATGGGTGTTGTAGGTGATACAGGTGCCTGGCTACGGAATGTAATGGGTGCTTTGGTCTTATGTGGTGTTCCCGCAGAGAAATACTGGCCATACACGGACAAAAAGCCCGATTTTGATAAAGAGCCGACCTCTTTTGTCTATGCGATAGCGGATAACTATGAGGCACTTAAGTATTTCTGCCATGACCCCCTGGGAATGAACATACCGCCTGCCAATGTGCTTCAAAGTGTGAAAAAGTATCTTGCCGCTGGTATCCCTTCAATGTTTGGTTTCTATGGATTTCCCTCATTTAGTCAATCTAATGTCAAGGGTGGCATTCCCTATCCCTGCCCAGGTGAGAGGGCAGAATGGGGGCATGCGATTGTTGCTGTAGGCTACGATGATGCCTTGAAGATTAAAAATACAAAGTGCAACAAGGAGACCAAGGGTGCCCTGCTCATTCGCAATTCTTGGGGAACTAGCTGGGGAGACAAGGGATATGGATGGTTGCCCTACGATTATGTCCTTAACAAGCTTGCTTTGGATTTTTGGTCTCTTCTTTCTATGGAATGGGTGGACACAAAGCAATTTGGGCTTTAGGAGGTATGGGTTGAGAGGTTTTGTAAATTGCAAAGGCTAAATTGCAAATTGTAAAATGAAAGAGAAATGTTTAAAATTTTGATGTGGGTATTTCAAAAAGATGGTGTAAAACATGTGTTTATCGGTGATACAGTTGCTTTGAACTGCCATTGCTTTTTCCGTGACGGCTATATCTTTGAATGGCAGCAAATCCTTGAGCGGATTCAAAAAGAGTTTGACAAATCAACTTTGTTCATTGCTTCATCTCCTTTTCATATCTTTGACGATACCACTCCCAGTTTGACTTAATATCAAACTGGGCAAAGCTCAATGCCTCATTATAGTCCCAATAGGAAAGAGGCACTTTCTCTACCGAAATGCTATAAAACTTGTTTCACCCACTTTTCATTTTACCTTTGTATCCTTTACAAGGTAATTCTGCTTTGTTATGGGTCTTGTTATCCCAACAATATCTGCCTCCTGAAATGCATCATTTCGTATGTGTTTAGCTTAAGAAAGATGAAGAATAAATGCAAAACTATAAACCTTTGCATCTTCAACTCCCTTTTGATAATGTATCAATAATAAACCTTGCCTTTTGGAAACCATCTTTAATCATTTCTACACTCACCCCTCCCCGGTAATAGCCAAAGATATGGAGGTTTTCATAGAGCACTGTCAAGGCAGTCATAAGTTTTCCATTGTGAGGGATTTTTCGCAAGGATTTTGTGTATTCATCAATAGAGGTTGGAAGTTTATCACGCGAGGTTCCAATTGATAAAAGATAGCCATCAATTGCGGTAAGGGCGGCAACATAGCCCATAGCTGATGCCTCTTTTACATACTTTCTATCCTTGTAGGCACCATACTCAATGGGAGACCTAGCCAATGTTTCCTTTGCGTTTTCAAGGTATCTTTTTGCCTCAGAAAAAGCCTCACCGGGGTCTTTGGGAAATATCTTTTTAGCCATTACTTTTAAAATTGTAATCTATTCTTAAAAATTTTGCAAGGGAAATACAAATTATGAGATTAACTACCCAAGTTCAACAGCAAATGCCCTAAAAATTGGGTTTTAAAAATAAAATTCCTTGATTTATAAGGGATTAAGGGGTATGGGGAGGTAAAAATTACAAAAAAGTGAGTGACAATGTATTTTATGAT
>JBFMED010000194.1:0-9312 GCA_040753475.1 bacterium | reverse complement strand
AGTAAACTCCGTTAGAATTTCACACCGGAGCATTATACGCCGGTGTGAAAAAAGAGGATATTTTTATTGCACCCCGTGTTTCTTCACCCCGTTAGATACAAGGTTATCTAACGGGGCAAGCGGGGCATTCTAACGGAGTAAAGGTATTTCAAAAAATAAACACTTGAACCCTTGAATCCTTGAACCCTTTGCTTAATTTATGAAACACCTGAACACATACCTTTTTTTACATTTTTTATCGGCCGATTATTTTTCATTTGACACTTTCAAAGAATAAGGATAAAATCTTTTAAAATTAAGATAAGAGGTGAGATTATGGATTGGGGAATGAAAAATCGGCTATCGCAGCTAATTCAGCCAGATAATAGGTGTATGTTTATGCCTATAGACCATGGGTATTTTCAAGGGCCAACCACAAAGTTGGAAAAACCAGGGGAAACTATAAAGCCCCTTCTGCCTTATTATGATGCCCTTTTTGTAACAAGGGGGGTATTGCGTTCCTGTATAGACCCTGCTAATACCAAGCCAATTATTCTCAGGGTTTCAGGCGGAACAAGTATGGTGGGTAAAGACCTTGCTAATGAAGGGCTTACAACCTGCATAGAAGAGGCTATCAGGCTCAATGCACAGGCATTGGGTATTTCTATATTTATCGGCTCTTCCTATGAAAAAGAAACCCTCTTAAATTTGGCTAAATTGGTTGATGAAGGCGAAAGATATGGCATTCCTGTAATGGCGGTTACCGCGGTAGGCAAAGAGCTTGAAAAAAGGGATGCCCGCTATCTTGCCTTATGCTGTCGGATTGCCGCTGAGTTGGGTGCAAAGGTTGTAAAAACCTATTGGTGCGAAAATTTTGAGAAAGTAACTCAGGGCTGTCCGGTACCTGTAGTTATGGCTGGAGGACCTAAGGTAGAAACCGAAAGGGAGGTTTTTTCCTTTGTCTATGATGGAATACAAAAGGGCGCAATTGGCATTAATCTTGGCAGAAATATCTGGCAGAATGAAAATCCTGTTGCAATGATAAAGGCCTTAAGGCTGATTGTCCATGAAAATGCCACAGTAGATGAAGCTGATGAGGTATTTTTGAAAGAGAAAAATGGATGAAAAGATAATGGAGCGAATAAGGCTAATAAGCGAGAGGCTCAAAAAGGAATATAAGGCAGAGAAGGTTATTTTATTTGGCTCATATGCAAAGGGAGAGCAAACCAAAGATAGCGATGTAGACCTTTTTATTATTGCCCCTACCCAGGAGAGATTCTATGAAAGGATGGCAAGTGTGCTTGGGCTTGTCCGCGACCTTTATGGAGGGCTTGCTCTCTCGCCAATTGTTTTAAAACCAGAAGAAGTGGCAAAGAGATTAAAAATAAAGGATCAATTTGTAGAAGGGATAGTAAAAGAAGGGATTGAATTATGAGAAAAGAAGAAGATTCTCTTATTATGTGAAAGGGTCTCGGGATATTATTTTACCGAACGCTATCCTAGATTAGTAGAAGAAGAATTAAGTTGTGAGGATGTAAAAAAAGATATTGGGGAGGCAAAAATGCTTATTGAGACAATGTTTAATGAAGGTAGGGGTTTATTATAACAATAAGGACATAAGAATAGAGGAAAGGGAGATTCCAAAGATTGAAGATGGTGAGGTTTTAATGAAGACAAGGGCTTGTGGGATATGTGGAACCGACCTTTTGGAATGGTATAGAAAACCAAAGGCACCTGTTATATTAGGACATGAAGCCTGCGGTGAGATTCTAGAAAGCAAATCTATTGATTATAAAGCTGGTATGCGGATATTCGCTTCACACCATATACCCTGTAATAAATGCTATTATTGCCTGAATGGTCATCATACCTCCTGTGAAATGCTTTACAAGACAAATTATGACCCAGGAGGATTTTCTGAATACATCAGGCTTTCAAGGATGAATGTAGAATTTGGTATATATTCTTTACCAAATGGTATATCCTTTGCGGAGGGAACATTGATTGAACCCCTAGCTTGTGTTATCAGGGCACAAAACCTTGCAAAACTTGAATTTGGGAAAAGGCTTTTGGTTATTGGATGTGGTGTATCTGGCATTCTTAACATAGCCCTTGCAAAGGCAAAGGGGTTGTTTGTTGCTGGTGTGGACATAAATGAATACAGGCTAAATTTTGCAAAGAAATTTGGGGCAGAGGCATTATCTGGCGAAGAAAAATTTGATTATGTAATTCTATGTTCAGGAAGCCCATCTGCAATAAACATGGCATTTTCATCCATTGATAGAGGAGGAATTATTGTTTTCTTTGCCGTTTGCTCGCCAGAGGAAAAGCCCTATTTTCCCATTACAAATCTTTGGAGGCAGGAGATAACCGTAATTACATCCTATGGAGCAGGACCAAGGGATTTGCAAGAGGCATTAAGGGTTATTAAAATGATTGATGCAAAAGTAATGATAACACATAAATTTCCTCTTGAAAAAATACAAGATGGATTTTCTGTCGTAGAAGAACAAAAAGAATCAATGAAGGTGGTGATTACATTATGAAGATTGGCATAATTGGTTGTGGAAATATGGGTGGTGCAATTATGAGGGGTGTTTTGAAAAAAGGCAATTTTAAGCCTTCTGAAATTATTACATCAGATATAGATAAAGAAAAATTAAAAATCCTTGAGGATGAGCTTAAAATAAAAACCACCCAAAATAACCTTGAAGTTTTAAATTTTGCCGATGGGATTATTCTGGCGGTAAAGCCCTTTGTTATGAAAGGGCTTTTGGAGCAAATTAAGCCGGGGGTAAAGGGACACCATATAATTTCAATTGCGGCAGGCATAAACACAGGATTTATTGAGGAAAACTTAAATAACCCAAGGGTAATAAGGGTAATGCCAAATGTAGCCTGCCTTGTTTCTTATGGCATCTCTGCCATAGCAAAGGGAAGGTATGCCGATGATTCTGATGTTTCCTTTGCAAAGATGATATTTTCTGCTTTGGGCGAGGTGGTAGAAATAGATGAAAGCCTTATGGATGCAGTAACAGCCCTCTCTGGCTCAGGGCCTGCTTATATCTTTTTAATAATTGATGCCTTAATCTCTGTAGGTGTAAAGATGGGGCTTTCAAGGGATACCTCCGAAAGGCTTGTTTTGGCAACCATATCCGGCTCGGTTTTAATGACGAAACAAACGAAAAAGCACCCGGCAGAATTAAGGGATATGGTTGCATCCCCTGGAGGAACAACAATGGCAGGCATTGAGGTAATGGAAAAAGAAAACCTTTCGGGAATTCTCTGGAAAGCGGTTTTAGCCGCAGAGAAAAGGGCAAAAGAATTAGGATGATAATTTCGGATTTCGGATTGGCTTCGCGATACTTCGTATTGCGGATTGCGGATTTGCTTGGAATTTGGAATTTATTTACTTTGTGCCTTTGTGCCTTTGTGCCTTTGTGCCTAAATAGGACAGCTAAACGCATACTAATATTGTTTATTCTGGTTTTCAACATTGGCTTTAGCCAAGAGGCGAAGAAGGAAGATATGCTTTTTCAAGAGGGTCTATATCATTATGCTCAGGGAAGGTATGACCTGGCAATTAAGGCATTTTCTTCTGTGATTGAAATTTGCCCAACCTATCCAAAGATAGAAGAGATGCTTTTAGATTCAATAAAGAAAAGGGCGGAAAGCATAAAGGAAGTCAGGAGTCGGGAGTCGGGAGTCGGGAGTCAGAAGGAAGAAGAAAAATTAAAACCAGAAAAGCCACTGGAATATGAGGTGTTTAAGGATGAGCTTGTAATCAGAGAGGAAACAAAGACCCTGACAGTTGATGAGGAAAATTACCTCTTTGGAAGAAAGCTTATTGCTTTAGGGATGAATGATGAGGGAATAGCTTATCTGGAGGATCTTTTGAAAGAAAAGCCAAGAATAGGCTTTGCCGATAAAATTCTATTTACCATAGGAGAGGCAAAAAGGGATGAGGAGGCAATAAACAAGCTATTAAAGGAATACCCAAAAACAGCCTTAAAATATGAGGCAAATCTTCTTATCTGCAACCTTGTTTTTGAAAAAAAGGATTACAAGAAGGCAATTGTTGAATATATGAAGCTAATTAAAGAGGTAGAAAAAGGAACATTAACCGATTTATTTCCCCACCTTCCTCCAGAGATAAGAAATTTAGACCAAATAATGGTATGCTGCCAAATTGGTCTTGGAGATAATTACAAAGAGCTTGGAGATTATACCCAAGCAATTGTAGAATATAAGAAGGTTTTGGATGAATATCCAAAGATAGAAAAAGCAGATGATGCGTGTTTTTATATTGCAGACCTATATGACAGGTATCCAAAGGTAAGGGATTTTATAAAAGCTATAGAATTCTATGGAAGGATTATTAGGGAATATCCAGATAGTAAATGGGTAGAAAGGGCAAAACAAAGGAAGAAGCATATTGAGGAAAATTATTTATAAAAAATTGCTAGCGACGAGGAAGATTATATGAATCAAGAATTAGCAAAGGTAATAAACATATATTCAACCGGAACCCATAACGAGTTAAGCAATTACTTAATTGGCAAATCAAAGGATACCCTCATTGGAATACTGGTTGATTTAATGACAATGTATATAAACGATAAAAATTCATCCACCCTACGGGAATTTATCACAACTACCTTATCGGGGTATGAGCATAAAGAGGGAAAAATAGGATACAATGGCTTTAAGCAGGATGTCTTTGTTCCTGGCAGAACCATAAAGTGTGAGGCAAAGCCCAAGAATGTAGATACCAACTCAAGACCATTAAGAAAACTTAATGGAGGAGGAAATTTTACCGACTATACCTTTGAGAGATTGGAAAGGGATAAGAAAGAGAAAAACCTGAATATGCTAATTGGCGGTTTTGTAGACGGAAAGCTCATTTATATACTTGAATTTCCCTTTAATTATCCTATTTGAAGGTTAATTACATTCTAAAGAAAGATAAATTACAAAGGTATCAACCTTACATTGTCAAGGGTTTTTATGAATTTTTAGAGGAAAAAGCAGGATGAATAAAGATTGGTATCTAAATAAAATTATCCAGGGAGATGCTTTGTCTATTTTAAAAACCCTGCCCGATGAGATTGTTAATCTGGGAATAACATCGCCACCCTACAACAAAGGTGAAGATAAAAGAGGATGGCTGGTTAAAAATGTCCAATATTCAGGTGCGACAGATAGATTACCCGAGGATTTATATCAGAAAAATCAAGTAGGGGTTTTGGATGAGCTTTTTAGAATTACCAAACCAACTGGCTCTTTCTTTTATAACCATAAAATCAGGTGGGAAAGGGGAGAAATGCTTCATCCAATGGATTGGTTAAGAAAAACAAGGTGGACAATTAAACAAGAGATAATTTGGGATAGAATGATTGCGGCAAACATAAGGGGATGGAGGTTTTGGCAGGTTGAAGAAAGAATTTATTGGCTCTATAAACCCAAAGGGAAAAATTTAATTGGCGAAGAATTAAAGCCAAAACATGCTTTATTAAGCTCAATATGGAGATTTCAACCCGAACAAAAAAATCCCCACCCCGCACCATTTCCCCTGGCCCTTCCTGTCAGGGCAATTTATTCTATTATGGATGAAAATAAAGGAATAATCATTGACCCATATTGCGGAAGTGGGACTACTTTAGTTGCGGCAAAGATATTAGGGCAGAATTTTATAGGCATAGAAATATCTAATGATTACATTGAATATGCCAAAAATAGATTAGAGAATTACAAAAATGAGATAAAATATGCCAATTATGAAAAATTACAACATATCGTAACCAAGACATTTAAGGAGCGAAAAGAAAGGGGAGATTTTACTGGCAAATACAGAAAAAATAATACAATAACCCCACAACCAAGAACTTTAGAATTGTTTGATGATGCTGTAGGAATATAAATGCAAAATTCAAAATGCAAAAGAAATGCAAAATGTTTTGAGTTTTTAGTTAGTTATGGTAAAATCAGATAGGTGGATTAGGGAGCAAGCAAAAAAGGGGATGATTGAGCCATTTGCTGACTATTGTGTAAGCAAGGCGGTAATCTCCTATGGCCTTTCATCGTATGGATATGACATAAGGGTTTCTGATGAATTCCTTATATTTACAAATATAAACACAACAATTGTTGACCCAAAGAATTTTGACCCGAAATCATTTGTCCATTTTAAGGGAACAATCTGTATCATCCCTCCCAATTCATTTGCCCTGGCAAGGTCTATTGAATACTTTAGAATCCCAAGAAATATCATTACAATATGCCTTGGAAAATCAACCTATGCAAGGTGTGGAATAATCACAAATGTAACCCCCTTTGAGCCAGAATGGGAAGGGTTTGTAACATTAGAAATCTCAAACACAACACCCCTTCCGGCAAAGATATATGCAAATGAAGGCATTGCTCAGGTTTTATTTCTTTCCTCTGATGAGGTCTGCGAGGTCTCATATGCTGATAAGAAGGGAAGATACCAGGCTCAAAAGGAGATAACCCTTCCTAAGGTTGAATGAAGCTTAACCATCTAATAGAAATCCAGCAATTTAAGGATAAAAATCTATTAGATGAATTATTTCTCCTTACAGAGAGGATGGAAAACTTGGATAAAACAGAAGATTCCTCCTTGCTTCTTAAGGGAAGAAAAAAAATCCTTGCCACATTATTTTATGAGCCATCTACTAGGACAAGGCTTTCCTTTGAATCGGCGATGAAAAGGCTGGGAGGCGATGTAATATCAACCGAGGATGCACCACATTTTTCATCAATGGTAAAGGGAGAATCCCTGACAGATACCATAAGGATAATTGGAGATTTTGCCGATATTATTGTCTTAAGGCATTATGAAGAAGGCTCGGCAAAAAAAGCGGCAGATATATCAAGCGTTCCCATAATAAATGCAGGAGATGGTCCTGGCCAGCATCCCACCCAGGCACTCCTAGACTTATATACCATAAAAAAGGAGCTAGGAAAAATGGATAATCTTAAGGTTGGGCTATTAGGAGACCTTCTTTATTCAAGAACCATACACTCCCTTGTTTGGCTACTTGCACAACAAGAGGCAATAGAGCTTTATTTTATTAGCCCAGAAGAGCTAAAAATGCCATCCGACCTTATTGATTATCTTAAGGAAAAGGGGGGTTCTTTTGAAGAAGATTGCAACCTTATTGATATAGCAGAATTTCTTGATATTCTATATGTTACAAGGATTCAAAAGGAAAGGTTCAGAAACCAGGAGGCTTATGAGAGGGTTAAGGATTCCTATGTGGTTGATATGAAGGTTATTTCTTTAATGAAGGATGAGGCTAAAATCCTCCACCCCCTTCCAAGGGTATCTGAAATATCAGAAGAGGTAGATAGAGATAAAAGGGCAGCCTATTTTAGCCAGGCAAGAAATGGGCTTTATTTAAGAATGGCATTGCTTAAGATGATACTTGGATGAAAATAGAGCACAAGAGCACAAGAGCACAAGGTTTAAGGTATTACCCTATATTCCTTGATATAGAAGGAAAGAGATGTGTTGTTGTAGGTGGTGGAAAGGTTGCAAAGAGAAAGATTGAAAGGCTGTTGGAAGCAAGGGCAGATGTTGTGGTTATAAGCCCAGATTTGGAGGAAGGTTTAAAGGGAAAGGTTTTATGGATAGAGAGGGGGTATAAAAATGGCGATTTAGAGGGAGCATTTATTGCTATTTCCGCAACCAATAATTCCAAAATAAACCAAATGGTATATAATGAGGCAGAAAAAATGGGTATTCTGATAAATGTGGTTGATAAACCAAAGCTTTGTAGATTTATTGTTCCATCCCTTATTCAGAGGGATGATGTTACAATTGCCATATCAACCGGAGGGAAAGATCCGTCTTTGGCAAAGGAAATAAGGATAAAAATTGAGAAATGTGTTTAGATCTTCTTAAAATTCATTTCACCTTATTTATTGTATGTGTTTAGGTAGACGAGAAGAAGAAAGGAAGTTAAAATGAAAGAAAGCACGAAATCCGAAGCACGAAGCACGAAACAATATCTAAATTCAAAATTCTAAACAAATAAATTATATTGTTTTGAATTTTCAATTTTAGTCATTTGAATTTGTTTTAAGATTTCGAATTTCGGATTTCATTTGTTCCATTAAAGCTAAACACATACTATTTATTGCTCAAGGCTCTTGGCTACATAGACCTTAACTCTTCAGCCTTGACTCTTAAGCTATTATAAATCCTAAATCTCTAAATTTCAAAATGCTTTCCTTTATATCCCTGCTTTCCAAAATTGCCCTTGATACAGCAATTGCATCTGCTTCTTTTACCTTTTCTACATTTTTCAATGTTATCCCACCTATTGCAACAACAGGAATCTTTATTCTTTCCTTTACTTCTTTGATTATTTCATAGCCAATGGGAGAAAGCTCGGGCTTTGTCTTTGTTTTAAATATAGGACCTATTCCAATGTAATCCGCACCATCGGCTTCTCCCTTAATTGCCTCATCCAAGCTATGGCAAGAAATTCCAATTATTCCCTTGAACCTTTCTTTTGCATATTTTATTGGAAGGTCGGATTGCCCAAGGTGTAAGCCATCCGCACCAATGGCTAATGCAATATCAAGCCTATCGTTGATTATTAAGGTAATCTCATCTGAAAGCTTCCTTATTTTCTCTCCTGTTTTTAAAAATTCCCTGATCTCACCCCCTTTATCCCTTAATTGGATTATTTTAACACTAGATTCAATTGCCTTTTCTGCTACATCTATAGCATTGCATAACCCTGTATCAATGATTAAATATAAACCTTTTATCCTTGGCTTAAACAAAGCCTTTTCTATTGCATAGACGCTATACCTTATCTTTCTAAAATCCCCTCCCAAAAACTCCTCAAGAACCCTTAAACCTTCCTCTGTTCTTTTTATGTTTGCCTCTAAAACCTCCCTCCAATTGTCCTTCTTGTAATCGCTTATCCTTGTTCCAATATCACCTTCAATATCCCTTTCTTTAAGAAGAAGGGATAAAGGTAGAGAAATCAAGGCAATCCTATGCCTTATCTCTTTTATTTTCTCTGTAATTTCCTTATCTTCTAAGATAAACCTTGCAATATCCTCTATAACCCTTAAGCCCTCCCTTACTCTATTGAGATTGGCATCAATGATTCTTATATTCATTTTGAAAGCAAAAGGGAAAAAAGGCAAACAATTCCTGAAAGATACATAAGAATTTTAAAGTCATAATGGGAAAGGATTAAGCCACCCAAGCTTGGACCAATCACAGAGGCAAGACAGACTAAGGAATAAAGAATTCCACTTACGGTTGATTGCTCCCTATTTTTGGAAAGGAGT
>JBFMED010000193.1:0-7813 GCA_040753475.1 bacterium | reverse complement strand
CCATCCCCGGGAAGGATTCCTGATACCTCCTTATAAAGCTCATTGGTTTTCCATCCTAAAATTCTAGTTTCCTTGCGGACCCATAAATCATTTATCTTAGCACGGAGAAAATCAGGGTCTTTTTTAATGCAGTCCTCAAATTGTATACTTGCGGGAATATATGCATCGATAAGCAGCTTATAATATCCCTTTAGATATAGCCTATCCACCTCCTCTTTAATTACTAAAGATGAGATTATCTTATTCATTAATGCCACTTGCCCATGAAAATGAATATGACCTTCTTTGAAGAGAAGGGCCTTTATTATTTCTTCTTTTATTAGGATATTCTTTGGTTCATCCAATTCAAGCTTGTGTAAGATATTTAATGCAGGAGAAAACATCTCTTTTGAAATAAGAAGCCTTGCTAAATTAAGTAAAATTTCATTTGAGCCAATCTTTTTTATCCCCTCTTTGAGGGTTTTGATCTGCAATTCTTCATTATTTCCCAAAAGCTGATATAGATTGAAAAGGTTTATACATCCTAAAGAGGTCTGTTTTGCCTTTAAGAATAGGTTTTCTGCTTTTCTAAAATCACCCTCTGCCTTTTTACAAATTCCCATTCCTACATAAGAATATAGCGTCTTATCGCGCTTAAATGCGCGATAAGCCCTTTTATAATCCCCCTTATAATAGAAGAAAAGCCCATCCCTTAAATGGGGAAAAAACTTAAGCTTTTTAAAAGAAGAAAGCTTTCCCTCTTTTTGATAGCAAACCACAAGGGGAAATAATATCTCAGGGTTGTTTGTTCTTTTTAATTCTTCTAGGTAAGCAGATCGGGCCTTTTCAAATTGCCATCTTGTAAAATAGCTCCTTGCCAGTTTAATATCTGCCATTGCAGAAAAGGAGAGGAAAAGAAGAGAAAGAATAGTTGTTCTCATTATTTTCTGGTAAATAAATGGCCTAAAGGAGAGACCTTTATACCTGGTAAAAGCTTTCCATCCTCTCTTTAAAGGAAGGTTACCCAGAGAGGATAAGATTTTCTCAGCCTTCTCTGGCATTATGGGAGAGATAAGAAGTCCAATTATTCTTAAGGATTCAAAAAGGGCAATTATAAACCTTAATCTTCTTCTAATCCCCATCTTTTCTTGATAAACCCTAAACATTTAACCAGGTCTTCTTCTCTATTCAGATTAAAAAAGCAATTCTTAAATTTATTACACTTTACATATTTTACATTTAGCCTCTTTATTAAACCCTGCAGGGAAAGCTCGTTATTTTCTATTTGCTCCTTTATTAAAGGAAGGGTTTCTTTTAAATATATCGCACAAAAAGGCTCTTTCTTTCCATCTATCACGGGAACAATAGCTTGAAAATTCCCATTTACATTTTTACATTCCGCATTCCGAATTCCGCATTCCGAATTTCGAATTATGTATTCAATAAGAGGGTTTTCCAAAAATGGCATATCAGAGGCAAGGACAAGGTTTCTTTCACAATCTGAATAATAAAGCCCTGTATATAATCCAGAGATTGGCCCTTTTTCCTTAAATATATCCTCAAACCTTTTTCCAAATTGAGAAAGCCTTTGGTCATCACTTATAATCAAAATATCCTTACAATATGGCTTTATTATTTTTATTATCCTTTCAATGAGAAATTCTCCCTCAATTTCAATAAATGCCTTATTTAAGGAGAGCCTTTGACTTTTTTCCTTTGCAAGAATAATCCCCTTCATAAGAATAAAATTTTATAATCCCTTTTCTTATTTTGTCAAAAAGTTGACAAAATGTTTATTCGTATTATAAAGTCTAAAGATGCGATTTGTATGTGATCGATTCTTAATAGCAGTCGTAGTGATCACGGCAGTTGTCATTTTAGGAATGTTCATCCTCCATAAAGGGATAGAAAGGAAAATACAATGTGATATAGCGTTGAAAAGGGCTCCAACTATATCTACACAGAATGAGGTAAAGTCGTCATCTATAGTAGTCCAGTCTCTGCCCTTAAAAGGTCCATTCCGCGTGAGTTGTGTTCTCGATGGCGACACAATATTACTTGATAATGGCGAGACGGTTCGCTTAATTGGAGTAGATGCTCCCGAAATACACCACCCGGAGCTCCCAGTGCAGAGGTTTGGTAAAGAGGCAATGCAATTTTTAAAGCGGCTTGTGGAGGGGTTAGAGTGTACTTTGGAATACGAACCCAATAATCTTAGAGACCAATATGGAAGACTTCTGGCCTATGTCTTTGTGGACGGCCGTCTTGCAAACGCCGAAATAATCCAGCGAGGGTATGCGTATGCTTATACCCGGTTTCCCTTCCGGCGTCAAGCTGAATTTATTGCTTTAGAACATGAAGCGCAGAAACATCAATACGGTTTATGGCACCTCTCCCTCAAAGATGGCAGAATTGCTAACCTGGTAAAGAGATATGAATCACTTAATATTGAAGGACGCAAAAGATTAGATGAAATTCTTAAGGAACTTGTGCAAAAATATCCTTTTGAACAGAAAAAGTAATGACGAAACACAATCCAGATCTTAAAAAGTTTCTTATTAGGCTTACAGTTACAGTGGCAGCGGCTGTTTTGCTGATGTACTTGGCCAAAGTATGGTTCGTGAACCAACGAGGTGCTCCTTTGCCTTCAAAGGGTGAACAAGGAGATACATCTTTTCCCGAAAAAAGACAAACAGGAGGCACTCCGGTGATTTCTTGGCAGGATGCTGCGAAGTATTATGGGGAGTATGCAACCGTAGAAGGTAGAATTGTCGCCACACATAATTCAGGAAAGGTGTGCTTCCTTAATTTTCATCCGGATTACAAGCGTTACTTTACGGCAGTTATCTTTGAGAGAGCCTTTTCCTATTTTCCAGCGAATCCAGAAAATTACTACTATAAAAAGAAAGTTCGTGTGTCCGGCTACATTAAAGAATACAAGGGAAAACCAGAGATAATTTTAAATGATCAAAGCCAAATAGAGATTTTGAAATGATGAAATATCAACGCTAATTTCCTATAAATTCTTACTTCACTTTTGACTTTTGCATTTTGACTTTTGACTTTCTTTGTGCCTAACCCCCTACAATTTATCTTGCCTTTTTAAGCAATAATTGCTATTATCATAGATTATGCTAGGAAACTTACTTTCTCTTATATTTGGCACAAAGGAGAAGAGGGATATAAACCGGCTTCTTCCGATTGTTAATGAAATAAATGCCTATGAAGAAGAGGTTTCAAAATATCCAGATGAAAGATTTAAAGAAAAAACCGAGGAATTTAAGGAAAAAATTGCAAAGGGTGAAACATTGGATGAGATTCTTCCCGAAGCATTTGCTTTAGTGAGAGAGGCAGCCAAGCGGACAATAAATATGCGGCCATTTGATGTCCAGCTAATGGGAGGGATTGTTCTCCATCAAGGCAAAATTTCTGAAATGAAGACAGGGGAGGGAAAAACCCTGGTTGCCACAATGCCGGTTTATCTTAATGCCCTGCTTGGAAAGGGTGTCCATATTGTTACCGTAAATGATTATCTGGCAAAAAGGGATGCAAAATGGATGGGTCCTGTCTATGAATTTATGGGTCTTTCAGTTGGCTATCTCCAGCACGATATGAACCCGGAGCAAAGAAAGATTATCTATCAATGTGATATTACCTATGGAACAAACTCTGAATTTGGCTTTGACTATTTAAGGGACAATATGGTTCCCGACCTTTCGCTTAAGGTGCAAAGGGGTCATTTTTATGCCATTGTTGATGAGGTTGATTCCATATTGATTGATGAGGCAAGGACACCCTTAATAATCTCAGGTCCCTCTGAGGAATCAACGGATAAATATTACAAGATAAATCAAACAATCCCCTATCTTAAAAAGGATATTGATTACAATGTTGATGAGAAGATGCATACCTCGGTTTTAACCGAGGATGGGGTAAGGAAGGCAGAGAGGCTTTTAAAGACAGAAAACCTCTATGACCCAAGGAATATAGACCTTATCCATCACATAAACCAGGCACTTCGGGCACATACCCTGTTTAAAAGGGATGTTGATTATATGGTAAAGGATGGCGAGGTTTTGATTATTGATGAATTTACGGGGCGTATTATGCCAGGCAGGAGGTTTTCCGAAGGCTTACATCAGGCATTGGAGGCAAAGGAGGGGGTTAAAATTAAAAGCGAAAACCAGACCCTGGCAACCATTACCCTACAGAATTACTTCAGGATGTATGAAAAGCTTGCGGGAATGACAGGAACCGCCAAGACAGAGGCAGATGAATTTTTTAATATCTACAAGCTTGATGTTGTAGTCATCCCCCCCAATAAGCCAATTTGTAGGAAGGATTCCTCAGATATGATTTATAAAACAGAGAAAGCAAAGTTTAATGCCATTGTTGAAGAAATAACAGAGCTTTACAAAAAAGGAGAGCCTGTTTTGGTGGGAACAATATCCGTGGAAAAATCAGAAAGGCTTTCCAAGATGCTTAAGAGCAAAGGCATTCTCCACCAGGTATTGAATGCAAAATACCATGAGAAAGAGGCAGAGATTGTTGCCCAGGCAGGAAGGAAGGGGATGGTTACCATTGCCACAAATATGGCAGGGAGGGGAACGGATATTATTCTAGGAGGAAATCCACCTGATAAAGAAAATCAAGAGGAGGTATTAAAACTTGGTGGTCTTCATATCATTGGAAGTGAGCGTCATGAGGCAAGACGAATCGACAATCAGCTTCGGGGAAGGTGTGCCAGGCAGGGAGACCCTGGCTCATCAAGGTTTTATATCTCATTAGAGGATGACCTGATGAGGCTATTTGGCTCAGAAAGAATAGCAAGCATAATGACAAAGCTTGGGCTAAAGGATGATGAGGTAATTGAGCATCCCTGGATTACAAAATCCATTGAGAATGCCCAGAAAAAGGTAGAGGCACATAACTTTGATATAAGGAAGAGGCTGCTTGAATTTGATGATGTTATGAACCAGCAGAGAAGCCTTATCTATAATGAAAGGGATATGATTATGAGCTCAAGCGATTTTGATGAGCATTTTAAGGAGATGTTCTGTGAGATGCTTGATATATACATTCCCATTTATCTTCCTAAAGATATTCATCCCGATGATTGGGACATTGATGGGTTTAAGATGAGACTTTCTCAGGTTTTTGGAATAAATCCAGAAATAGCAACAAAAGATGCAATGCAAATAAAGGAGGATTTAGAAAAGGAGATATTGCTTGAATATGAAAGGAAAAAGGAAAGCATTGGTCCTAATATAACCCATATCCAAAGGATGATTATGCTCTCTGTTATTGATAACCTATGGAAAGACCATTTGCATAATTTAGACAGCTTAAGGGAAAGCATCCATTTAAGGGCATATGGACAAAGAGACCCCTTGGTGGAATATAAGATTGAGGCATTCAGGATGTTTGAGGAGCTTATTTGGCATATGAAGGAAGAGATTGTAAGCAATTTATTTAAGGTTTCCCTTGCTCCGGTAAGGGAAAGACCAAGACCAGCAATTACCAGAAGACTAAGCCTTCCAGATGAACCCCAAAAGAAAATAGGGAGAAACCAACCCTAGCGCCTGTGGAAGTGGGAAGAAATACAAGCATTGCCATGGGAGGTAAGCAATATAAAGTGGCAAAGGCACAGAGTTTAGTGGTTTTAAGTTTTGTTTGTATTTTTGATTTTTGTATTGAGGCGTTTATATCAAAAATGTTGAAATCCTTGCTCAAAATAGAGCTGGATTATAAAATATTTAGGGGGTGATGACAAAATGACAACAAAGACTATATTAACCAGAAGGGGTGTTTTAAGCAGGGTTGATAATATGGAGAGGGAATTAGAGTTTTTAAAAAGGGATTTTATTCGGGTTTTTAAGCCACAAACAAAGAAAACAAAACCCTCTCTTTATGGAAGTATTAAAGGAATAACAGCTACTCCTCTTCAAATCGACTATCAAGGAAAACCAAGTTTTCTTGTAGATGCCTCTGTTTTTCCAGGTTCAAGTGGGAATCCTGTGTTCATTTGCAATTCTGGGATCTATTCAGATAAAAGGGGCAATACTGTTGTAGGTAGTTCTAGGGTTTTTTTTCTTGGTATCATTGCAGAAGTCATTATCAGAGAAGATCGTGGTAAAATAGAGTTTGTATCTATTTCTACTATACAGCTACCCATTGTAAAAACTCAACAGATGATTGATTTGGGTATCGTCTATAAATCATCTGCGGTTCTTGAAACAGTGTTGGACTTTTTGAAAAAGTTTAATCAAAAGTAAAGATTACGGATTTTAATGGATAAGAGAAAGGCGTATGAAGATCTTAAGAAAAATCTTAAGAATGTTAGGTTTGAGTGGGTTTGCAGGGTTGCAGAGTTATTTGGTTTTAGGTTTAGGGGAGGAAAAGGTAGCCACAAAATTTATGTGCGTGATGGCATAAGGGATATGTTAAATTTTCAGAATGTTGATGGGAAGGCAAAGCCTTATCAAGTAAGACAGCTTATAAAGATTATTGAGAAATATAACCTTTTAGAGGAGGAGAAAGGCGATGTATAAGTATGCAATAGAAATATTCTTTAGTGAAGAGGACGAAGGGTATATAGCGGTTGTCCCAGAACTACCAGGATGCTCTGCATTTGGAGAAACAGAAGAAAAAGCCTTAGAAGAAGTCAAAGTAGCTATAGAACTTTGGCTAGAAACCGCAAAAAAAGAAGGGAGAGAGATGCCGCAACCATATGGAAAAGGATTCCTTAAGCCCCTATACGATGAGACCTTTCACATCACACAGCCTCAATGGGCTGGCGTATAAATAAAACAGAAGGAAGGGAATGGTTACCATTGCTACAAATATGGCAGGAAGGGGAACGGATATTATTCTAGGAGGAAATCCGCCTGATAAGGAAAATCAAGAAGAGGTGCTAAAGCTTGGTGGTCTTCATATCATCGGTTCTGAAAGGCATGAGGCAAGGAGGATTGATAATCAATTAAGGGGAAGGTGTGCCAGGCAGGGAGACCCAGGCTCATCAAGGTTTTATATCTCCTTAGAGGATGACCTGATGAGGCTATTTGGCTTAAGAGCGTATTGCCAGCATAATGACCAAGCTTGGCTTAAGGGATGATGAGGTAATTGAGCATTCCTGGATTACAAAATCTATTGAGAATGCTTAAGAAAAATATGGGTTAAGTTTCAAAATACTTTTTTGACATCTACCTCTAAATATGTTATTATTTTAATATGGATTTAAGTAAAAGGGTTTTTCCGGTTGCTAATAAGGTTAGATGGTTAATGATTGCCCTTTCCATATTAAGTGTTGTCCTTATTGCAAAAGAGAATGCAACAAAACCAGAGATATTTATTCCCCTTTTAATTATTACATTTTACAATCTTATTGCCAATTTCCTTTACAAAAAGATAACCTCTTTTAGGATTTGCTATCTTGAAAGCACACTTGATATATTTTTTGTCTCATCCCTTATTGCCTCAACGGGTGGAATAAAAAGCCCATTTTATCTATTTTATTTTCTTATCCTTATATTTGCTGCCTGCTATTATCGCACAAAGGGTGCTATTATCTTAAGCTTTGGAGTCTGTCTGATATACCTTCTTATCTTTTTTGTTTCAAAAGATGTAAGCCTTTTCCCCTATCTTTTAATAAGAATTCCTTTATTTGTTGTTATGGCTGGAATGGGTTCTGTCCTTGTTTCTGAAACAATGCTTTGTGAAGAAGCCCTTGAAGATGAAAGGCAGCAGGCAAAGATTTTACAACCACAACTTCAATCAACGATGTATGAATTGAATATGGAATCAAAGAAGCTACAAGAGCTTTGTAGCCTCTCAT
>JBFMED010000192.1:0-6233 GCA_040753475.1 bacterium | reverse complement strand
AACAAATGGTGTAATGAGAAATTGGGAGAATGTATTTAAAAAATAGGCAATTCCAACCCAAAACTTGCTTGCACCAAGGGATACAAGAAAAAGGGGAAAGATTGCCCAGATAGATGTGGCAGAAAGGCTTCTTAAGAAATAGGGAAGATATACCCCCATATTTCTTTTTAAAACATCAAAAAATGCCTTTCTTTCTATTTTCTCTTGAGAAAAATTCCTCTTTTCTCCCCTTGCAATAAGGAATCCCATAAAAAATAAAGAGCTACTTAAAAGAAATATAGCCTTATAGCTTTGAATAAAACCTGCTAATATACTTCCAAATGCCCAGCCAAGTGAGCCATATCCTACGAACCTTCCCATCATTCCATTCCTGTGGTAAAATCCATAGACCGATAAAGCGGCAGGATACATCCCGCAAACAAAACCCGTGATAGCCCTTATAAAGAGCAAGGAGCTTGGATTCTTTATAAAGATATGACAAAAGATCATAATTGAGGAAAGAAGAAGCCCCAGAAAAAGAAATATTCTTCTTTCAAACCGATCAGAAAGAAAACCAAAGAGGGAAAAGCTTACAAATGCTAAGCCATTAAAAGTGGCAATTACCAATCCAATAAAGAAAAGGGAGGCGTTTAGCTCTTTGGCAAGGAGGGGAATAAAGACAGAGGAGGACATTAATCCCGAATAGGTCAAGAATTGGATGATATTAGCTCTCATTATAGTTTGCACACTAAATTTTAAATCCTAAATTCCTAAATCCTTTTTCCAATAAGAAAGCCAATGACGCAGGAAAAAAGGAGGATTATTGTCTTAAGTGGGCCAAAGCTTATGATAAGAAGACCAAAGAATAGCCCGATTAAACCTCCCAAAAAAGCATTTGGGTTTTTCTCTATCCATCCCTTTATTAGCTCAAGAAATCTCATACTAACCTCCTTCTTCTTTTTATATGATTTATATAGACCGTTTTTCTGTAATCCTTTATCATTATTTCCTGCATTAGATTATCTATTTCTTTGTTTATGCTATCCCCTATTCTCTCCATAGAAGAAGAAAACCCTGTGGCAAATATCCTTAAATCCACCACATTATCCCTTATTAAAACCTTGCAAGATATCTTATCAATTCCATCTATTTCTATTGTGCTTATCAAATCCTCTATGGCTGTTTTTGTTATTCTGATTAAGCCATTTTCAGAAGCTATATCTATACCATCATCAGAAGAAAAAAACCTTTTCTCGAGGGATAAAATAAGGAGGCTTATGCCAAATAGGACAAAACCAAAAATGGCAATTCTATAATCAAGAAAAGGGGAAATTCTACTAATTGGAAGAACATTGAACCCAAGAAGGACAAAAAGCCAGCCAAGAACAATAAGAAAAGATGTAGAAATAAAAAGGGAAATCCTAAAGATAATGCTCACCTCAATCTTCTCTCCCCCTCTTCTACCATCTCAACACCCTCAACAAAGATATTCACCTCAATCACCTTCAAGCCCGTCATCTCTTCAATTGCCTTTTTTACAGCCTCCTGGACAGAAAAGGAGACATCAAAAATCTTTACGCCAAACTTAGCAATTATTGAAATATCAACAATAACCTCCTCCTGTCCAGCCTCTACCCTTACCCCTTTTGTAACCTGTCCAAGGTTTAAGATATTAACAATTCCATCCCTGATGCCTCCACTCAAACCAACCACACCATCAACCTTTGATGCTGCAATACCAGCAATTGATGCTATGGTCTCATTGCTTACCTTTACCTCGCCTATTTTTCTTTCCATTTTGCCTCCTTATCCAGAAATTTCCTTATCTCCTCTGGTTTTGTCAAAGAAAGTGCCTTTTCTGCTATTTGCTTTGTTTCATCCATTGTTGTATCCCTTATTGCCTTTCTTATTCTTCCCATTACATCCCAATTAACGCTTAGCTCATCAATTCCTAGCCCAAGAAGAAGGGGTGTATATAAAGGATCTGATGCCATTTCGCCACACATTGCAACCCATACCCCAGCTTTATGACCAACATCAATAACATTTTTTATAAGCCTTAGAATTGAAGGATGTAACGGTTCATAAAGATAGGCTGTATCAGGGCTTGTTCTATCAACCACAAGGGTATATTGAATCAGATCATTTGTGCCAATGCTAAAGAAATCTACAAGATCTACCAATGTATCGCAAGCAACAGCAGAAGAGGGTGTTTCAATCATTGTCCCTATCTCTATATCCTCCTCTAAAAGCACCCCCTCTTTTTTAAGTTCACATTTTGCCTCTTTTAAAAGAGCGATTGCTCTAATTAACTCATCAGCGCAAGTGACCATAGGAAACATAACCTTGATATTGCCCTTTTTGTTTGCTTTTAGGATTGCCCTTAGCTGGGTTTTGAATATCTCCTTATATTTTAATAAGAGCCTGATTGCCCTTAATGATGAAGAGCCTTTTTCTTTTAAAAACAAGGGTATTTTATCCTCACCAATATCAAGGGTTCTTATGGTAACATAATGTGGATAGGCAACCTCTCCTATCTCTGAATAGACCCTTGTTTGTTCATCTTCGTCTGGAATATCCAGCCTTTCAACAAACAAAAATTCTGTTCTGAACAAACCTATGCCATCAGCATTTTCTTTTCTTATAAGATGGACCTCATCAGCCAGCTCAATGTTTGCAGAGAGGTTTATCCTGTGTCCGTCTTTTGTCTTTGGTGGAAGATGAACAAGACCCTCCTTAAAATAGACCTCAAGCTCCTCCTCCTTTTTCCTCCTTTGATACAATTCATCCTCTCTCTTTCCTGGATTTACTATAACCAGCCCCTTTCTTCCATCAAGGATTATGACATCATCTGGTAAAATAATATTCTCAATATCAGTAATCCCAAGTACAGCAGGAATTCTTAAAGCCCTGGCGAGGATTGCCGCATGGGATGTCTGTGTTCCCATACTACATAGAATTCCTGCAATCTTTTCCTTTGGGATAGAGGCAGTGTCATAGGGTGAGATATTTTTTGCAACAAGAATAACCTTTTCCGCGATATCCTCTAGCCTTTTATAATCCCTTTCACCCAGATGATAAAACATCTTTGATGAAATATCATGGAGGATTTCAATGGTTCTTCCAGCCTGAGCTGAATGCAAAGAGAGGTTATCAATAACCATCCGGACAGCCTCAGAGAAGGCATAAGAGGCATTTACCCCTTTATGTATGTTTCTTTCTGCAATTGGAATAAGCATTGGATCATCCAGTAGGGCAAGGTGAACATTAAATATATCGGAAAACTTATCCCCAAAATCATTTTTTATCTTCTCCATTACTGTTACTATTTCCTCTTTTGTCTTCTCTGCTGCATATCTTAACATAGCCTTTTCTTCTTTTCGCTCTTTTTCTTGCAATTCCCTTTTTATAGGCATTTGCCTTCCAAGGCTAAAGAGATATGCCTTTCCTTTAACAATCCCGGAGGATGCACCAATTCCCGAAAACCTTTTAATCTTCATTATATGTGTTAGTGGTTATATGCCAAATAAATGTGAGCAGCTTTTAAGCTTACATTTTATGAGAAAATTTGATAAAATATATATTCATAAAAAACATATTGAAATTATATCATTTAAGAAAAAAACTAATCAAGTTAAGAAAGTACACGAAATGTATTTTAACCACTATCTTTCAAAATTGGCAATAGCTAAATGAGCAGTCGGGGAGTTTTTCCCCGACTGGTCATCCTTAAAGCCCGAAGGGCTGAAGGATCTCTAAAGGCTCTTATGAGATCCTTCGTTCCCTTCGCTACGCTTGAGGGTCCTCAGGATGATGGGTCGGAAAACACTCCGGACCCATCAGCTAAATACAATGGCTTTTAAGAATATTAGGGAATTTATAGAAAGGGTTGAAAAAGAGGGGGAGCTTTTAAGGATAAAAGAGGAAGTAGACCCAGAGCTTGAGGTATCCTGTATTACCAATGGGGTTTCCAAAAATAATGGGAAAGCCCTGTATTTTGAAAACCCCAAAGGCTCTAATGTTCCTGTTGTAACAAATCTATTTGGCTCTTTTAGGAGGATGGAAATAGCAATCGGAGAATTTTCTGAAATTTCAAGACGAATTGATGAGCTCTTTGAGATTAAAGAGCCAAAGGGCTTAATTGACAAAATAAAATTCCTTCCAAGGCTATTTGAGATGTCCCAATTTTTTCCAAAGATTGTAAAAGATGCACCTTGTCAGGAGATAATTGATGAAAAGCCTGATTTATTGAAATTTCCACATCTTAAGCTATGGCCCAAGGATGGCGGAAGGTTTATCACCTTGCCCCTTGTATTTACAAAGGATTTAGATGGAAAGAAAAATTGCGGGATGTATCGGATGCAAATATTTGATGAGAAAACAACGGGTATGCACTGGCATCCAAATAAGGATGGTGCAAGGCATTATTCTTCCTATAAGAAAGCAGGAAAAAAAATGGAGGTAGCTGTAGCATTGGGAGGTCCACCTGAGGTCATATATTCTGCAACATCGCCCCTTCCCTTTGGATTTGATGAAATGACATTTGCAGGATTTTTAAGGAAAAACACGGTTGCTATGGTTAAGTGTAAGACAATAGATATAGAGGTTCCAGCAGAGGCAGAGATTGTCCTTGAAGGATACATCTTGCCTGATGAAACAAGGGATGAGGGCCCATTTGGCGACCATACCGGCTATTACTCGGAAGTTTCCAAGTTTCCTGTATTCCATATAAATTGCATCACCTATAGGAAAAACCCAATTTACCCGGCAACGGTGGTGGGAAAGCCACCCATGGAGGATTGCTTTATAGCAAAGGCAACCAGCATTATCTTTCTTCCTATCATAAAAAGGCTTATCCCTGAAATTGTTGATATGAACCTTCCTATTGAGGGTGTATTCCATAATCTGGCGATTGTCTCAATAAAAAAAGAATATCCAGGGGCTTTAAGAAAGGTTGCGGGAGCCCTTTGGGGTTTGGGTCAGCTCTCTACAACAAAGGTTCTTGTTATGGTAGATGAGGATATTGATGTTAATAATCTTTCTGATGTCTCCTGGAGGGTTCTTTCAAACATTTCTCCACGGAGGGATATTTTCTTTGTTGATGGGCCACTTGATATATTAGACCATGCAAGTCAAATTTCTGGCTATGGCTCAAAGATGGCAATTGATGGAACAAAAAAGACAAAGGAAGAAGGGATGCAAAGGGAATTGCCAGGTGAGGCAATAATGGATAAAAATATAGAAGCCCTTGTTTGTCAAAAATGGAAGGATTATGGGATATAAAAATGCAAAAACTACAATGCAATAGACGTACGTGTTTAGCTACCCTATAGCTAGGCACAAAGGGGCAAAGGGACGTAAACAGGCACAAAGGAACAAAGGGGCAAAGGCACAAAGAAAGCAAGTAACAAATAAACTCTGTGCCTTTGTGCCTTAAGTGCCTTTGTGCCTATTTCCCATTTTATTCTCACCTAGCTAAACACATACGAAATATTTTACCATAAAATTATTGGATTGTTAAGTTTTTTGGCAAACCAAAAGGCTTGTCCTTCAGCTAACCACAATATTCACAAGCCTTCCTGGGACAAGGATTATATCCTTAATCTCTCCTTTAATCTTATCCTTTATCTCATCCATTGCCCTTTTCTTTGTTTCATTAGGGCTTAAATTAGAGGGAATGGTAATTTTTCCCTTAAGCTTCCCATTTATCTGGATTATAATAATGGCCTCTTTTTCTTTGATTAAGGCTTCATCATAGGATGGCCAGGACTCATCCTCTATCCTTCCTTCAAAATTCTCTTTCCAGAGATAGGAGGAAAGATGAGGTGCAAATGGAAAGAGAAGAACAAGGAATGTTTTGAATATACCATTTGGTAAGCCATCCTCTATTTCATTGAGAAATTCCATAAGGTGGGCTATCCCTGTATTAAAATGGAATCTCTCTAGATCCTCTGATACCTCCTTTATTGCCTTTTGTATCAAGGTATAAAATCTGTTGTCTGTTGTCTGAAGGTTATTTTCTATCTTCTCCTTCAGCCTATATATCTTATTTAAAAACCTAGAGCATCCCGCTATACCCTTATCATTCCATTCAAGCTCCTTTTCAGGTGGAGAAGCAAATAGAATAAAGAGCCTTGTGCTATCTGCTCCATATTCCTCTATAATTTTATCTGGGTCAACCACATTTCCTTTGGATTTTGACATCTTCGCACCATCCTTTATAACCATTCCTTGTGCCAATAGGTTTTTAAATG
>JBFMED010000191.1:15554-19071 GCA_040753475.1 bacterium | reverse complement strand
GGACGATGAAGTGAGCGAGGCCGGGAACAAAAGAATTTTGTTAGATTCTGAATGAGCAAAGCGAATGAAGAATATTAGAAAATTCTTTGTTCAAATCTTAAGCCTCTCCGCTTAGGTGAACAATCAAAAAGATTGCCATAATTGGTCTGGGCTTGATTGGAGGCTCTATTGGATTAAGCCTAAAGAAAAACAGGCTTTGTGAGAAAATAATCGGCTTTGGAAGGAATAAAGAACGGCTAGAAAAGGCAAAAAGATTAGGGGCAATTGATGAGATAGGAAAAGATTACAAAGAGCTAGCAAAGGTAGATGTTATCTTCCTTGCTACACCTGTTTTATCAATTATAGAAATAGGAAAGGAGGTTTCTAAATTTATAAAAGGTGCTATTGTCTCTGATGCTGGTTCAACAAAGGCTGAAATTGTAAAAAATCTCTCTCCCTTAATCCCAAAGTTTGTTGGCTGCCATCCTATGGCAGGCTCTCATAAATCTGGGATAAAATTTGCATCTTGTGAATTGTTTCTCAATGCCAATGTTGTCCTAACGCCGAATAGCCGAACAGATAAAAAGGCAAAGGATGTTATATCCTCTCTTTGGAAAGAAATGGGAGCAAATGTAATTGAAATGAGCCCGGAGCTTCACGATGAGCTGGTTGCCTTATCATCCCATATCCCGCACATTGCCTCAAACATCCTAGTTGAGCTTTTGGGTAAAAGAAAAAAGGCAAAATGGGTTATTTCCTCTGGCTTTCGTGATATGGCAAGGCTTTCCCTTTCAGACCCTTTGCTTTGGAGCCATATTTTTATAACAAACAAGGAGAATATTACAAAAGGGCTTGATGAAATTAGTAAGATTATTGTAAAATGGAAGGCTATTATGAACAATGAAGAAAAGCTTATTGCCAAATTAAAAGAAATAGGAAATTTGGCAAGGGAGGTAAATTATGGAAAAGACAGATAAAATTTGGATGGATGGGGAGTTTGTGGATTGGGATGTTTGTAATATCCATATCCTGACACACTCCCTCCATTATGGAATGGCAATATTTGAGGGAATAAGGTGTTATAAGACAGACAAGGGACCTGCTGTCTTTAGGCTAGCCGAGCATATTGAGAGGATGTTTTCGGGTATGCATTTCTGTAAGATGAAGGCAGAATGGACAAGAGAGGATATTTGCAAAGCAATCTGTGAGCTTATTAGGATAAATAGGTTGGATGCTTGTTATATAAGACCCATTGCCTATTTTGGATTTAAAGAAATGGGTCTTTTTCCCTTAAACAACCCGGTTAAATTTGCCATTGCGGTTTGGCCCTGGGGAACATACTTGGGAGAAGAGGGGATAAAGAATGGGATAAGGTGCAAAATCTCATCCTGGCTAAGGATGGATTCAAGGATATTTCCACCCCAGGTAAAAAACTCGGGAAACTATGCAAATTCAATCTTGGCAAAGATAGAGGCTTTGGATTGCGGATACAATGAGGCAATCCAGCTAAATACACAAGGTTTAGTATCAGAAGGTCCAGGTGAAAATATCTTTATGGTAAAGGATGGAAAATTATTTACTCCATCCATAGCTTCCGGTTCTCTTTATGGCATTACCAGCCAATCTGTTATAAAAATAGCAGATGACTTGGGGATTTCATTTGAAAGAAGGGATATTTTAAGGGATGAACTATTCTCTGCTGATGAGCTATTTTTTACCGGAACAGCGGCAGAGATTACACCCATAAGGGAGGTAGATGGAAGGGCAATTGGAAATGGCAAAAGGGGTGAAATTACCGAGAAAATTCAAAATATATTCTTTGATACAGTAAAAGGCAATCTTCCCCAATACCTTAATTGGCTCACCTTTGTTAATCCTTGAAAGGAAAGGTATATCTTATAGGTGCAGGGCCAGGGGATCCCGAGCTTCTTACCCTAAAGGCAATTAGAGCAATTGAAAAATCAGATATTATTTTATACGATTGCCTTGTCTTCAAAGAGATAATTGATATTCTTCCAAAAAACAAAAGCCTTTTGTGTGTAGGAAAGATGGGGCAAAAGCACATTATGGAGCAAGATGAGATAAACAGCCTCCTTTATAACCTTGCCCAAAGCGGAAATATTGTGGCAAGGCTTAAAGGAGGAGACCCATTTTTGTTTGGCAGGGGAGGAGAGGAGGCATTATATCTTATGGAAAGAGGGATTGAGGTTGAGATTGTTCCTGGAATATCATCTAGCTTTGCCGCCCCTATATATGCTGGAATTTCAATAACCCATAGGGATTATGCCTCAGCTTGCACAATCATTACCGGCCATAGAAAGGATGAAGATAAAATTAGCTGGAAGGAATTAGAATTAGCAAAAATAGAAGGAACCCTAATAATCCTTATGGGGATTGAAAGGATTAAAGAGATTACAAAAAATCTTATTAAAAATGGAAAAGACCCAGAAACACCATCTGCGATTATAAGATGGGGAAGCCTTCCATATCAGAAAACAATTACAGGAAGTTTGAAAGAAATGCCAAAATTGGTAAAAGAAAACAATATTACTCCACCTGGTGTGATTGTAATTGGCGAGGTGGTTAAATTAAGGGAGAAGATGGGGTGGTTTGAAAAAAAACCATTGTTTGGAAAGAAAATCCTTATCTTAAGGCCAGAAACCCAGATGGATAATTTGGCAAATCTTCTTTTTAATAAAGGAGCAGAGGTTATTAGGTTTCCTATAATTTCTATTATTCCATACAATGACCCAAGTCTTCCCTATATCCTAGAGAGGATAAATACATATGATTGGCTTGTCTTTACATCCGTAAATGGGGTAAGGCTATTTTTTGAGAAATTGGATGATATAAGGGGTTTTTATGGGCCAAAGATTGCTGCAATTGGAGAGAAAACAAAGGATGAGATAGCAAGGCTTAAAATTAAGGTAGATATTATGCCAGAAACTTACCAGCAAGAAGCCTTGCTTGAGGTGCTTTTAAAAGAAGGCATAAAGGATAAAAAGATCCTTGTTATAAGGTCAAAAAGCGGAAGGGATATTCTTATTTCAGGACTTTCTGAGAAAGGTGCAAGTGTTACCAGCCTTATATTATATGAGACAAAGCCAACAGAACAAGACCCAAGCCCTATAAAAAATATGCTCCGAAACAACGAAATAGATGTAATTTGCTTTACAAGCCCATCTTGTGTTTATTCCTTCATTAAGCTAGTAGAAAATATTTCTTCTGTTAAAATTGCAAGTATAGGACCCATAACCAGCAAGGCTCTAATGGACAATGGGTTTGTTCCCGATATTATTGCCTCCACCTTTACAGACAAGGGTCTTGTTAGGGCGATATGTGAATATTATAAAACTTAGTATGTGTTTAGCTAAAATCTTTGTAACTGTTCAGGTCTAAAGGTGTAAATAAGGAAAAAGGGGAGATAGTGGGAAAATGGGAAATTTATTTTTATATAGGAGAGAGATAATGCAGATTTTTAAGGATTTTTTCCCTTACTTTCCCCTTTTCCCCTACTTTCCCATTTTCCCTTGCGTTC
>JBFMED010000191.1:0-15544 GCA_040753475.1 bacterium | reverse complement strand
ATAATAGAGGCTGAATAGTTACTTTTCTTAAGGTATAAAGATAAATAAGAAGCTTAATTTTTTAAACATTCTTTTTGAGGAGGGCTTTACCATAAGCAAAGCCACCCCTCAATAGTTTTTAATACATATCTCCCATTCCGCCACCGGGTGGCATGGGAGGCATCTTTTCCTTTTCTGGGATCTCTGTGACAAGGCATTCTGTGGTTAAAAGAAGGCCTGAAACTGATGTGGCATTCTGTAGGGCAATCCTTGTAACCTTTGCCGGGTCAATAATCCCAGCACTTATTAAATCACAATATTCATTCTTTGAGGCATCAAAACCTATATTTCCTCCCTTTTCCCTTATCCTCTCTACCACAATTGAGCCTTCTAGCCCTGTATTTTCAACAATTTGCCTTAAAGGCTCCTCTAATGCCCTTCTAACAATATCTGCTCCAATCTTTTCATCACCAGGAAGGGAAAGCTTATCTATCTCTGCCTGTGCCTTTAATAATGTAATGCCACCGCCAGGGATAACACCCTCCTCAACCGCTGCCCTTGTGGCATGTAGGGCATCCTCAACCCTTGCTTTCCTTTCCTTCATCTCTGTCTCGGTAGCTGCACCAACATTGATAACCGCAACACCACCGGCAAGCTTTGCTAGCCTTTCTTGGAGCTTTTCCCTGTCATAATCTGATTTTGTATCCTCAATCTGAAGCTTTATTTGACTTATTCTTGCCTTTATATCAGATGATTTGCCAGAGCCTTCTATTATCGTTGTATTCTCCTTATCTATAATTATTCTCTTTGCCTTTCCCAGGTCATCAAGCTTTATATTTTCAAGCTTTATCCCAAGCTCCTCGGCAATCATCTTTCCGCCGGTAAGGATTGCAATATCCTCTAGCATTGCCTTCCTTCTATCACCAAATCCAGGTGCTTTTACCGCACAGCACTTAAGAATTCCCCTGATTTTATTAACCACCAAGGTTGCCAAGGCTTCTCCCTCAACATCCTCTGCAATTATTAAGAATGATTTTCCAGCCTGGACAATCTTCTCTAATATGGGAAGCAAATCTTTCATAATAGAGAGCTTCTTCTCATAGATTAGGATGTATGGGTCTTCTAAGAGCGTCTCCATCCTATCTGCATCTGTTACAAAATATGGAGAGAGATAGCCTCTGTCAAATTGCATACCCTCAACCACATCCAATGTTGTCTCTATTGTCTTTGCCTCCTCAACGGTAATTACTCCATCCTTTCCAACCTTTTCCATTGCATCTGCTATCAAGTTTCCAATGGTTGTATCCATATGGGCAGATATGGTTGCAACCTGTGCCATCTGAGCCTTTTCTGTAACAGATTTTGCCTCCTTCTTAAGCATAGAAACTACCGCATCGGCTGCCTTCTCAATCCCCCTCTTTAGGGCAATGGGATTTGCACCTGCGGCAATATTCTTTACACCCTCATTGAATATTGCCTGGGCAAGGACAGTGGCCGTGGTTGTTCCATCTCCTGCCACATCAGATGTCTTTGAGGCAACCTCTCTGACAAGCTGGGCTCCCATATTCTGAAATGGCTCCTTTAGCTCTATCTCCTTTGCCACAGTTACACCATCGCAGGTTATGGTTGGTGAGCCAAATTTCTTGTCTAAGACAACATTCCTTCCCCTTGGACCTAATGTTACCTTAACCGCATCGGCTAAGGTATTTACCCCCTTTTGAATCTCTTTTCTTGCTTCTTCATTAAAGCTTAATTGTTTTGCCATATTTATCTACCTCCTTTTATTCAATTATTCCGAGGACATCATCCTCTCTCATAATAAGATAGCTATCTGTATCTATCTTTATCTCTGTTCCTGAATACTTGCCGAAGAGAACCTTGTCTCCTGCTTTTACCTCAAGTGGGACAATTGTTCCATCGTCAAGCCTCTCCCCCTTTCCCACAGCCTTGATAATGCCCTCCTGGGGTTTCTCCTTTGCTGTGTCAGGGATGATTATCCCTCCCTTCTTGACCTCTTTCTCTTCTTCTGGCTTTACCAGAATATGATCTCCTAATGGTCTTATGTTCATTTTAAATCACCTCCAATTTTAATGAAAAAATTTTATCATCTTTATTTTTTTGTTGTCAAGAAAATTTTTGTCTTCCCTTTTCTTTAAGTTCTAGTAATAAATTATAAAGTCTAAAGTCTTCTTTTGTCTTTAAAAATTTCTGGAAAACCAATTGCTTTTTGGTATATAATAAAAAATGCAAAATGAAAGGCATATTTATAACAGGAACGGATACGGGTGTTGGAAAAACATTGATAACAGGGCTTCTTGGAAGGTATCTTTTGGAAAGAGGCTTAAATGTTGTAACGCAAAAATGGGTAGATGCTGGAGGGCTTGATATAAAAACACATTTTAGGCTGATGAAGAAAAAACCAAGCCTTACAATTGATTATTTTTCTCCATATATCTTTAAATTTCCCTGTTCTCCCCACCTATGTTCAAGGATTTTTAATAAACCAATAGAACCAGATGTTATAAAGAAAAGGTTTCTGTTTTTAAAGGAAAAATATGATATTGTCCTTGTTGAGGGAACAGGTGGTCTTCTTACACCAATTTCAAGAAAGGCTTTGCTTATAGATATTGCAAAGGAGCTTTCTTTACCCATCTTGGTTGTTTCAAGGAATAAGCTTGGGACAATAAATCATAGCCTCCTTACCATTGAGGCATTGAAGAATAGAAATATGGAGATTTTAGGGATTGTCTTTAATAACCCAAGAAGGGAGAAGGAGGAGATTTTAAAGGATAATCCAAAAATCATAAAGGGCTTAACAAAAATAAAGGTTTTTGGAAGGCTTCCATGGATGAATGATAAAGAAACATTGTATAGGGCATTTATTCCGATAGGAAAAAGGATAAGGGGGGTGTGTGTTTAGCTTATATCACAGGCTTTAATAGAAAGATAAAACTAGACAAAAAAGCAAATTTAATTTAAAATTTTTACCAAAAAATAAGGGAGGACAAGAAAATGGCAAAGTATGTATATTCCTTTGGAAAGGGAAAAGCAGATGGAGGGACAGAATTGAAAGCCCTCTTAGGTGGAAAGGGTGCTGACCTGGCTGAGATGACCAACATCGGGATTCCGGTTCCCCCCGGATTTACCATCTCAACCGAGGTTTGTAGCTATTATTATAAGAATAGTGAATATCCCGAAGGTCTAAGGGATGAGGTTGAAAAGGCTTTGGAAAAGCTGGAAAATGCAATGCAAAGGGGTTTTGGAAATAAGGAGAACCCCCTTTTGGTTTCTGTGCGTTCAGGGGCGCCAGTTTCTATGCCTGGGATGATGGATACCATTTTAAATCTAGGCTTAAACGACGAAACCATAAAGGGGTTCATAAAGCAAACTGGCAATGAAAGAACCGCCTATGATGCCTACAGAAGGTTTATCCAAATGTTTTCTGATATTGTCCTTAAAATAGAGATCAAGAAATTTGAGGCAATCCTTCAAAAACAAAAGGAAAAAAAGGGTGTGGTCTATGACATTGAGCTTAGTAGTGAAGACCTTAAGGAGGTGGTAAAGGATTACAAAAGGCTGGTCATCCAAGAGAAAAAGGATTTTCCCCAAGACCCAAGGGAACAGCTATGGATGTCTATTGATACGGTATTTGGCTCTTGGCATAACAAGAGGGCGATTGAATATAGGAGAATTTACAAAATTCCCGATACCTTAGGAACGGCAGTAAATATCCAGGCAATGGTCTTTGGCAATATGGGAGAAACCTCAGGCACTGGCGTTGCCTTTACCAGAAACCCATCTACCGGTGAAAAGAGGCTCTATGGTGAATACCTCATCAATGCCCAGGGTGAGGATGTGGTTGCCGGAATAAGGACACCAAAGCCCATCTTTGAACTCCATGACCAGATGCACAATATCTACAAGGAATTTGAAAGAATAACCAAGGGCCTTGAAAAGCACTATAAGGATATGCAGGATATAGAATTTACCATTGAGAATGGGATTCTTTATATCCTCCAAACACGGAGGGGAAAGAGAACACCTGCCTCATCAGTTAAGATTGCGGTAGATATGGAAAATGAAAAGCTAATAACAAAGGATGAGGCTCTTTTAAGGGTTGAACCACAAGGCTTAAAAGCCCTATTACATCCCCAGATTGACCAAAAGGCAAATGTTTCCCACGATACCACTGGTCTTCCTGCCTCCCCGGGGGTTGCCATTGGAAAGGTTGTTTTTTCTCCCGACGATGCGGTTTTAATTTCCCAAAGTGAAAGGGTTATTTTAGTAAGGGAAGAAACCTCGCCCGATGATATCCATGGAATGGCTGTCTCAGAGGGTATTCTTACTGCTCGGGGTGGAATGACCTCCCATGCCGCAGTGGTTGCTCGGGGAATGGGAAAGCCCTGTGTTTGTGGATGTGAGGCAATAAGGATCAATGAAAAGAAAAGGGAGCTTGTTTTAGATAGGATGAGGTTAAAGGAGGGTGATGAGATAACCATAGATGGAACATCGGGAAAGGTATATTTAAAACGCATTCCCTTTATTATTCCACCAAGGATAACCGATGAGCTAAAAACCCTCCTTTCCTGGGCAGATGAGAAGAGAAGGCTTAAGGTAAGGGCAAATGCCGATGACCCAGAAAGTGCAAAAAAGGCAAGGGAATTTGGGGCAGAGGGTATAGGGCTATGCCGAACCGAGCATATGTTTTTTGGGGAGGATAGATTGCCGATTATGCAGGAGATGATTATGGCAGAGAGCGAGGAGGATAGAAGAAAGGCATTGGATAGGCTTCTTTCCTTTCAAAGGGAGGATTTTACGGGAATCTTTAGGGAAATGCAGGGTCTTTCTGTAACCATAAGGCTGCTTGACCCGCCCCTTCACGAATTCCTTCCCAATCACGAGCAATTAAGGATTGAGCTTATAAAATTAAGAATTGATGATAAAGACCTAGAAAGACAAAAGGAAATAGAAAAGCTCCTCCATAAGGTTTCTAATCTTTCTGAGATGAATCCAATGCTGGGTTTAAGGGGATGCAGGCTTGGCATTGTCTATCCTGAAATCTCAGAGATGCAGGTAAGGGCAATTTTAGAGGCGGCTTGTATTTTAAGAAAAGAGGAGATAGAGGTTTTTCCCGAGATAATGATTCCTTTGGTTTCCGATAAGGCTGAATTTGAGGTGCAAAAAAAGGTGGTTAAGGAAATAGCCGAGAAGGTATTTAAAGAGCAGAAGGTAAAGGTAGATTACCTCGTCGGAACAATGATTGAGGTTCCCAGGGCAGCAATTCTCGCTGATAAAATTGCCGAGGAAGCTGAGTTTTTCTCCTTTGGAACAAATGACCTAACCCAGATGACCTTTGCCTTTTCCCGTGATGATGCCGAGAGAAAATTCTTGCCGAGGTATTTAACCGATAAGCTCTTAAAGGATAATCCATTTGAGGTATTAGACCAGGAGGGTGTGGGTGAGCTTATAAAAATGGGGGTTGAGAAAGGAAGAAAGACAAGAAAAGGGCTTAAGGTTGGCATCTGCGGAGAGCATGGTGGAGAGCCATCCTCAGTGATGTTCTGCGATAAAGCAGGGCTTGACTATGTTTCCTGCTCACCCTATCGGGTTCCCATTGCCCGCTTAGCGGCAGCCCAGGCAAGGGTAAAGAAGGAATAGAATGGTTACATAAATTTTAAAACAGCTAACCTACATACAATTTCAGCTTTTAAGCTCGGCTAATATCCTCTTTGTCTCAATATCACCTGGAGAAATTTTAAGGATTGCCTCAAGATGTTTGATTACCAAATCCCTTTTTCCATTATTTAAATACTTTAAAGAAAGCTCCTTGTGAAGGCTGATAAGCTCATCCTTGTTTTTATAAAGCTCTGTCAATTTGCTAAATACATTCTCTGCATCAGAAATATCCCCTTTATCAAGCATAATTAGCCCAAGCTTCTTTGCATTCCCAAAAAGCATAGAATCCCAGGGAAAGCCATAAAGCCCAGCAAGAAATACCTCGCCTGCCTCCTTATATCTTCCCTGATTTCCATAGATTGCTCCAAGGTTGTTATATGTATTTCCAAGATATGGATTTATTTTAATAGCCTTTTCATATATGGGAAGGGCATTGTTTATATCCTTCTTCATTTCATAGCCCATCCCAAGGATTGAAAGGAGGATGCCATCATTTTTGAAAATTTTGCAAGCCTTTGACATCTCAAGGATTATTTTATCAGGCCAAATACCGCCATAATTTTTTCCCATATCAACCAAATATGTCCCATAGGATTCTCTGTATTGATGGCAGAATGGATTGAGCCTTATTGCCCTTTCATAATCATTTTTTCTAAATGCTAAATCTGCATAATAGAAGAAAAAGAGGGGGATAAAGAGAAGGAATATAAGGATAAGAAGAAAGAGGATATTGTCTCTTTTTATTGCCCTTATTTTTTGTTTTTTTGGTTTTGTAATGAGAAACAAAGAACCCATCATCATCCAGAACAAAGAGGAAATACAGGGAAGGCCAAAGCTAAACTCATTCTGGACAAGGTAGCCCAATACACCCAAAACAAGCCCAAGAACAATAACCCTTTCCTCATAGCTTGATTTAAAAAATAGCCTTATTCCTGCTATAAAAAAGGCAAAAATAAGAAAGATATAAGAGAAAAGCCCTAAGATTCCTCGGGTTACCGATGTATCAAATATATCGTTGTGCATCCTATCCTCATACTCAAATGGAAAATCATGGGTGTAGGTTTGGTAAAGATAGTAGGGGTATGTAATGCCAATTGCCTCAGGGCCTATTCCAAGAATTGGATTATCCATAACAATTTTTATCCCTGTTTTCCACATCATAAGCCTGGCACCCGTTGAACCAGCCTTTTTCTTTTCTAAAAAAAGGCTTTTTATCTCATCCAGCCTGGCAATAAATGATGTTTCTTTCTTAAGATTTACAATAATTCCACAGATAAGGAATACAGAAAGGAGGACAACAAGCCTCTTTTTTGGGATTTTATCCCTTAAAATAAATAAGGCACATCCTCCAAGAATCATCTCAAAGAATAAGCCAACATAGCATGCCCTTGTATTTGCAAAGAGAAATCCAAGAAAAATGATAAGGAATGAGATGCCGTATACAAAAGAAAGCCTTTTTGTAAGAAGAAACAATGAAAATGCAAGGGGAAGAGCCATAATTGTATATGCTCCAAAGAAAACAGGGTTTCCAAATAAAGAAACAACCCTGTCTTTACTAAAGCCTCCCCAGGAAAGGTTAAATGGGTCATAGCTATAATGCTGCATAATTCCATATAATGATGCTAGTGTTCCTGCTAATACAGCCGCATTCATTACAAGCTTAATGTCATCTTTTTCCAGAAGATTAGAAACAGCAAAGAAGAGAAAAATATAGTTTATGATGGTAAGAAAGCCCTCCTGCCTTTCATAAGAGCCAAAGAATGAAAGAATTGGGCTACGCGAAAAAACAACAGAAAGAACAAGAATTATAAAATAAAAAACAATAGGAATAAAAAGGGGTGTTTTTACAAACCCAAAGGATTGCCTTGATAGCCTTACAACCCATATTCCCAGAATAAGGGTTGAAAAAAGCCTTAAGAATGTAATCTTGGAAACCCCAAATGTTGAGGCAATGTTTGTATCCATCCAAATGGGTATTCCCAAGATTAAAAGAAAGAATAATATTTTAGAAAGCCAAATTAATTTCATATTTTGACTTTACCATCCTTTATCATTTTTATTGTCTTTTCTATCTTTGAAAATGAAAGACCCTTTTTCCTTAAAATATGTGCCAATAAGGCAGGATGGCTCTCTTTAGAAATTATTTTTTCTGCCTCTTCCTCCAGAAAATCAAGGTTTCTTTTCCAAATGCTAGAAAGCTTAAGAAGGCCATACTTAAATCTTGGGTTAAATTCATAGAGCAAAGGGATAAGTTTAAGCCTTATTTTATTCCTTGTATATACAGGCTCTGTGTTTGTTTTGTCAATTATAAAAGGGATGTTATTCTTCGCTAAATATTTCTCAATCTCTTTCCTTTCAATATCAATCAATGGCCTTATAATTCTAATTTCATCCATCTCCCTTTTTTCTTCTATTCCATAAGGGGTTTCTCCCCTTATGATATGGAATAGGATTGTTTCTATATTATCATCAAGATTGTGTCCTAATGCAATGCTTTTTGCATTTATTTCCTTCGCAACTTTTAAAAAAAAATCATATCTTGCCCTTCTTGCCATCCTTTGTGAATGAATGGGGTTTTTCCATCTTTCAACATAAAGCGGCAGGTTAAGCCTTTCTGCTATGTCTTTAACAAATTCTGCATCTTTCCCTGATTCCTTTCTAAGGCAATGGTTGAAATGGCAGAGGGAAAGAGAAAGAGAAAACCTTTTCTTTAGTGAATAAAGTATATAAACAAGGGCTGTTGAATCGCAACCACCAGACGCTCCAATTAAGATGTTATCTCCCTGTGAAACAAGCGTTTCAAGCTTCTTCAAAACCACAAGCCTAATTCTATCTTTTTTCAACTTTATGTTTGGCTGCTCTAAATTCATAAAGGATTGATGAGATAACAAAAAGGGCTGCATATTCTGTTTTTATGATTGCATCCCCTAATGATACAGAAATTCCACCTATTTTTTGAATAGCTTCTATCTCGCTCTTGTCAAATCCACCCTCTGGTCCAATAAAAACAGAGATTTTTTTTGAAGATTTATGGGAAATGAGAATAGGCTTAAAATGGGTTTTTCTTTCCTCCTCCCAGGGGACAATTATCAAATCATCCCCTTTTATTTCTTCTATTGCTCTATCAAGCGAAAGACAATTGGAAATATGGGGAAGGAGGGAAGAGCCAGATGTAAGGAATGAGGATTTTGCAATATTCTTAAGCCTTTCGATGTTTTCCTTTTTTGGGATAGACCTTTTTGCAATAAGGGGAATTATCCTTTTTATAGAAAATCCTCCCAGCATTTCAACTACCAAATCCATCTTTGGATGCTTTGGAAGACCCTGGACAAGGGTAATCTCAATGGACGGAGGCTTTAATTTTTCCTTTTTTGTAATTTTGACAATACATTCTTTTCTGTCTATTTTCTCTATTATCCCTTTAAACCTCCCACATTTTCCATCAAGGATGACAATTGTGTCTTTTTCTTTAAGCCTTAAAACCTTGATGTGTTTTAGGGTCTCTTTCTCTTTAATAATTGTAATATCCCTTGGTTCTTCTACAAAAAATCTATTTTCCAATCTCTTATAAAAATACCGTATGTGTTTAGCTGTCCTATATTTAGGCACTAAAGTAAATAAATCGTATATGTTTAGCTACCCTATAGCTAGGCACAAAGGAACAAAGGGACAAAGGCACAAAGAAAGCAAGTAACAAATAAACTCTGTGCCTCTGTGCCTTAAGTGCCTATTTCCCATTTTATTCTCACCTAGCTAAACACATACAAAATACCACAATGTGAAAAAAAGGTCAAGTTTGCATTATAGCATTTTACTCGCCTTGTTTTGCTATTTTGTTTTTCTAAAACAAGAACCTTTACAAAATACATTACATTTTCTATACTTAATCTATGCCTGAAGAATCTATAGAAGAGCTTTTAGCCCTTATGGTTGAGGCAAAGGCATCAGACCTTTTTGTTAAGGTTGGAAGCCCTCCAACCATAAGGGTTACAGGAAGGCTTGCTAACTTACAATCTGAAAAATGGAAGGAAAGGAGGCTTACTCCACAAGAAACAGAGAGCTTTGCATATTCTGTAATGAATGAAAAGCAGAGAAAGAATTTTGAGGAGAGAATGGAGCAAGACCTTGCCTATTCTGCCTCTGGCTTGGGAAGGTTTAGAATCAATATATTTAGGCAGAGAAACTCAATAGCTATGGCATTAAGGCTTGTTCCTTTTAACATCCCGCCATTTGAAGATTTAAATCTTCCCGAGGTCATAAGGGAGCTTTCTGAAACCGAGAGGGGGATAATTATTGTAACCGGTGTAACCGGCTCTGGAAAATCAACTACCCTTGCTTCTATGGTAGACCATATAAACAAACAAAGGAGGTGCCATATTGTAACCATTGAAGATCCTATTGAATTCCTCCACAAGGACAATCTTTCCATTATCAATCAAAGGGAGGTTGAAATGGATACCCTATCATTTAATGATGCCTTAATCCATGTTGTCAGACAGAATCCAGATGTAATAATGGTTGGTGAAATGAGGGATATAACGAGTCTCCAGGCGGCTTTATCTGCGGCTGAAACAGGGCACTTTGTCCTTACCACAATGCACACTTTGGATGCAACCCAGACATTGGAGAGGATAATAAACTTTTTCCCACCCTATCAGCATAACCAGATAAGGATGCAGCTTGTTCTCTGCCTTAAGGCAATTATTTCCTTAAGGCTTCTTCCAAGGTGTGATATAGAGGGAAGGGTTCCCGCCTGTGAGATCTTGGTTGCTACACCATTTATTAAGAAGCTTATTGAGGAAAATAAGATCTCCCAGATTCCAACAGCTATTGCAGACGGCGATTTTTATGGAATGCAGACATTTAATCAATCTTTAATAAGCCTTTATCAAAGGGGAATGGTAAGCTATGACGATGCCCTCTCTGCCTCAACGAATCCTGAGGAGTTTAAGCTAAATATAAGGGGGATATACTCTGGAAAGGATGTGATTATGGAGGAATATATACCAAAAGAAGAAGAAATTTTAAGCAAGGAGGAGCCTTCTAAAAAATCAGCGTCAGGTATTTTAAAAACAAAGGATCAATTTTCATTTTAATCTTGACAAAAGAATAAAATTTATGTAAAGTTTTCTTTGAAAAATTCCGATATATAATTTAGAAAGATGAACATAGATAAAATAGGTCAAATAGGGAAGATAGGGAAGATAGAGAAAGGAGGCCTCATAAAAGGCAAGGAGGGAGTAATAAATGAGGCCGATGATACCCTTTCTATTTCATCCGAGGGAAAGAAGGCTTCTGAACTAGATTCTCTGAAAAAGCTTGTCTTTAATGTTATATCCTCCATTCCAGATGTTCGCTCGGAAAGAATAGATACGGCAGAAGGGAGGATAAAAGAGGGGTATTATAACAGGCACATACAAGATATAGCAAGTTCTCTCTTAAGCCCATCCGTATAATTGAGATTAGGGGTTCATATTTCTTCCTTAAACCTTAAAGAAATTGTTGATAGGGTAGAATATCTTAATTGTGAAACAATCCAAATATTTACAAGAAATCCAAAATCATGGGCAGGGCCAAATTATTTAGATAATGATATTTTATTCTTCAAGGAAAGCCTTAAAAAAAAGGGTATTTCTCCTGTTGCAATCCACCTTTCTTATCTTCCAAACTTTGCATCCTCTGACCCAATTTTGATTGAAAAAAGCGTCCAGACCCTCATCTCTGAGCTAAAATGGGCAGAAAAACTTGGGGTGCAATTCGTGGTTACCCATCCAGGAAGCCATAAGGGAGATGGTGTTAAAATTGGAATAAAAAGGATAATTGACTCAATCAATGTTGCGTTCTCCTTTGTAAAAAATCCTGTCTTGCTTCTTCTTGAGACAACCGCAAAGGAGGGAAATGAGATTGGTATGGCAGATGAGATAGAAGAAATTATTGAAGGATGCAATGAGAAGGAGCGTCTCGGTGTCTGCCTTGATACAGCTCATATCTTTGCTGCTGGATATGATATTTTGAATAATCTTGATGGCGTGCTTTCTACATTTGACAAAGCCTTTGGTCTTTGCCGAATAAAGCTTGTTCATCTTAATGATTCAAAGGGAGAATGTGGCTCTCGCAGGGATAGGCACTTAGGTATTGGAGAAGGCTTAATTGGAATAGAGGGATTTAGAAGGATTGTTAATCATCCCTTTTTTAGGGAAATCCCTGCTATTCTTGAAACCCCAAAGAGAGATTTGTGGGACGATGTAAGAAACCTTGGGATAGTAAGAAAGCTGATTTTAGATTAACCTTTTAAGTTTAATTCTTGCCAAAGTTGAGCCACTTGCATATAATTTTTATTTTAAATGAATAATGTTATCTTAAAGATTGCTGATACATCAAGGAAAATCAGAAGGCTTATTATTGAGATGCTTTCTCTAGCAGGTTCAGGACATCCTGGAGGCTCACTTTCCTCTGTTGAAATAATAGCTTCTCTTTATTTTCACATAATGAGGCATAATCCATCCAATCCATTATGGGAAGATAGGGATAGGTTTATCCTTTCTAAAGGTCATTGTTGTCCAACATTATATGCAGCATTAGCCATCTCTGGATACTTTTCACAGGAAGAATTAAAAACCTTAAGGAGGCTTGGAAGCATTTTGCAGGGTCATTCTGACAGGCTACAAACCCCAGGGGTTGAAATGTCAACCGGCTCTTTGGGTCAGGGTCTATCCTGTGCTTGTGGAATGGCTTTGGGAGGGAAGCTCTCACAAAAGGATTTCTTTGTCTTCTGCCTTTTAGGAGATGGAGAAACACAGGAAGGTCAAATTTGGGAGGCAGCTATGTCTGCATCCCATTATAAGCTTGATAACCTTATCTCGTTTCTTGATTACAACAAATTGCAAATAGATGGAAGGGTTTCTGATATTATGAATATTGAACCTCTTGTGGATAAATGGAGGGCATTTGGCTGGGAGGTAATGGAGATAGACGGGCATAATATAGAAGAAATTATTTCTTGTGTAGATAGAGCAAAAAAAATAAAGGATAAGCCAAAGATGATTATTGCCCATACGATTAAAGGGAAGGGCGTTTCTTTTATGGAAGGAAGGGTAGAATGGCATGGCGTAGCACCTACAAAAGAAGAGGCAGAAAGAGCCCTTAAAGAATTGGGATAAGATGGAACAAGAGGCAACCAGGGATGCATATGGAAAGGTTCTAGTTGAGCTGGGAAGGCAGAATCCAGATATTGTTGTTTTGGATGCCGATACATCCTCCTCAACCAGGACAAATTGGTTTGCCAAGGAATTTCCCGACAGGTTCTTTAATTTTGGGGTAGCTGAGGCAAATATGATAGGGTATGCGGCAGGCCTGGCATTAGCAGGAAAAATTCCTTTTGTCTCATCGTTCGCTGTGTTTGGTTCTATAAGGCCCTATGAGCAGATAAGGACATCTATCTGCTGGCCAAATTTAAATGTGAAGATTGTCTTAACCCATGCTGGAATATCGGTTGGTGAAGATGGAGCATCGCATCAAGCAATTGAGGATATAGCCGCGATGCGGGTTCTTCCCAATATGAGTGTAATTGTTCCTGGGGATAGTAATGAGACAAGGAGGGTTATATTTGCTTGTTGTGAACATAAGGGTCCTGTATATATAAGGCTTGGAAGGGCAAAATTTCCCCTTCTTCCTGATGTAGAGTTTAAAATAGGAAAAGCAAGGATAGTTAAAGAGGGCAAGGATATAAGCCTTATTGCCTGTGGTCTTATGGTCTTTGAGGCATTAAAGGCAGCCGAGATGCTTGATAGAGATGGGATTTCAGCAAGGGTAATAAATATGCCAACCATAAAGCCAATAGACAGAGAGGCTATAATCTTGGCTGCAAAAGAGACAAAGGGAATAATTACTGCAGAGGAGCATTCTATTATTGGTGGGCTTGGATCTGCTGTCTGCGAGGTTTTAGCAGAGGAAAAACCAGCGATTGTGAAGAGGATTGGAATTCAGGATGTATTTGGGACATCGGGAAAACCAGAGGAGCTTATGTCATATTTTAAGGTAGATGCAAGGGCTATCTATGAAGAAGCTATAAAAATTTTGAATTTTGAATGTTGAATTTTGAATTGAAAAGGGCAAAATTTATAATTCAAAATTTATAATTCAAAATCTCCTGAAGATGATCCAATTTAAGTTTGTTTCCTATATCCATAAACACAGGGCTATTCTTTCAAATATAAATATAAAGTTTGAGGAGGGTGAGTTTGTCTATATTTTAGGCCCATCCTCCTCTGGAAAGACAACCCTCCTTAAGCTTATTGCAGGCGTAATTAAACCAACAGGAGGAAGCCTTATGGTTATGGGGAAAAATATGAAAAGCCTCTCCTCTGATAAGCTTTCTCTGATAAGAAAAAAAATGGGGCTAATTATGGATGAATTTGGATTTGTCAAGGGAAGCGTTGAGAAAAATCTTGAGATTATCCTTTCTAATTTCCCAAAGGAGGAAAGAAGACCAAGGATAGATTATGCATTAAACCTTGTTGAGCTTACAAGAAAAAGAAGGGATGATATATCCTTGCTTTCCCTGTCTGAAAAAAAGCAAATTTCTTTAATAAGGGCAATAATTACAGACCCTTTAGTTATCCTTGCCGATGAACCTGTGTGTTGCTGTGATAAAAAGAAAGAAGCCCTCATTATTGACATCTTAAAAAAGATGCAAGAAAATGGAACATTGGTAATCCTGGCATCTACAAGGGATATTCCAATCCTAGGGAAAAGAGAGGTTAGGCTTGAGGATGGAATGCTTTTTATATAAGGATTAAATTTTTTTGTAATTTACAATTTAGCCTTTACAATTTACAATATTTATGTGTTTCTTGTTTTTCTTGCAATTTTTATCCCTGCTCTCCTGGAGGCTCGGGTTGATACAGGTGCAGATTTTCTAAAGTTCATAACCGGAGCAAGGGCAACAGGCTTGGCTGGTGCAATTGTTGGCTTGGCAGATGATGTTTCATCCCTGCATTATAATCCCGCAGGCATCTCTGAGATAGAAAAGCAGGAGCTTCTCTTTATGGAGAGCGAGGCGATTATGGAATGTGGATATGAATATTTTGGATTTACAAGAAGGGTTAATGAAAATTCTGGGATTGGGTTTGCTATTTTATACTTCCATGCCCCAGAGATGTTAAGAACAAAGGAAAATAAGAATGTGCCAGAGGGATACGAGATCCTTGGAACAATAGAATACTATGACCTTATGGCAAGCCTGTCCTATGGAAAAAGGATAAGGAACAGCCTTTCAATTGGTGGAACAATCAAGGGAATACATAGGATGATAAGCCCAGACAAGGGATATACAGGTGCAATTGATTTTGGAATGCTCTATAGACATAAAGATAATATGAAATTTGGTCTTTCAATACAAAACCTTGGTCCAGATATATGGGGAGATAAGCTTCCAATGTTGGCTCAAATAGGAGGATCATACAGGATTGAAAGCCTTGTCTTAACCTCTACAATAAGCCATCACCTCCTTTCTAATTCTAGCTTTGAATATAGGGTTGGTGCGGAATATTGGTATTGGAAAAATATATCCCTTCGTGCAGGGTATTACTCCCTTGAAGGAGACCTTACAGGTGCAACATTGGGATGTGGGGTAAGATTAAGAGATTGGTTTCAGTTTGATTTTGCCCAGTTTCCAGCAAGCCTTAACAAACCCCTCCAAGGCTCCCTGATTATAAGATTTTAGCTTGGCAAAAAAAGGAAAGAAAAAAAAGGACTTAAGGTTATTTCTTATCCCTCTTTTTCCTATTTTTATCCTCCTTATAGCCTTTGATGTCTATTTTCCAAAGGATATCTCAGGAGGAATAAAAATAATTAGCATAAGCAGGGGGATGCCTGGAAAAGAGATAGC
>JBFMED010000190.1:0-2286 GCA_040753475.1 bacterium | reverse complement strand
GAAAAAGGAAGGTAAAATTTATAAAAATTGGCTTTTATGAAAGGTTTTTGATATAATATATTCTATGATAAGCTAATCTTAACTTAAGGGTAGCGAAATATCGGAAATTGTAAATCTTGTAATTTAAAATTTGCTTTATGATTGCAGCAACGATTGGTGGAAGAAGGGAAAATATTTTAAGCCTTGCAGAGAAAGGAGAAAAATATGGGGCAGATATTATTGAAATAAGACTTGATAAGATAATAGGAAAGGGGGATAACCTATTGCTTATCAAAGATATAAAGAAAAAAACAAGCCTTCCCATCATTGCTACAAAAAGGCTATTCCTACCAGATGAGGCAATTAAAGGGATAATTTCCCTGGTAGATTATGTTGACCTGGAATATGGCGAAAAAAAGTATTTAATTGATTTTGTAAAGAGAAATAAAAAGACCTTGATAATCTCCCATCACAATTATCAAAATACCCCTGAGATTAAAACCCTTATCTCCCTTTCTTCTTCTATTGAGAAAAATGGTGCTGATATAGTAAAAATTGCAACATTTATAAATAACAAACAGGACATTGCAAGGCTTCTTAATTTTATCTGCAATTACAAAAAACCCATAATTGCTATTGGAATGGGGCTACTTGGCAAAATTACAAGAATAATTGCACCCATATTTGGCTCTTTAATAACCTATGGATTTATAAATAAGCCTTATGCAGATGGACAGCCCTCTGTTTCATTATTAAGAAGAGAGCTTGAAAAATATAGGGTTATTTAGTATACTTTTATGTGTGAATACAAAAAACCCATATCCAACGGTTGATATAATTATTGAAATAGAAGGCAAAATTGTTCTTATAAAGAGAAAAAATCCTCCCTTTGGTTGGGCTTTGCCTGGAGGGTTTGTTGACTACGGTGAAACATTGGAATCTGCAGCAATAAGAGAAGCAAAGGAGGAAACAGGGCTTGATATTACACTCATCAGGCAATTCCATACATACTCAGACCCAAATAGAGACCCAAGGTTTCATGTAATATCAACGGTATACATTGCAAAGGCAGATGGAAATCCCATTGGAGGGGATGATGCAGAAGAGGCAAGGGTTTTTGATAAAGATAAATTACCAGATAATATTGTCTTTGACCACAAAAAGATTATAGAGGATTATTTTCACCCCGTTAGAAAGCCTATAAATAATTGTGATAACGATATTATGGGCTTTAACTGCAATTCTACGAAACTTTCTAACGGGGTAAAGGAAGAAAGAAGATGAAAAAATACCTTATGACACCGGGACCTACAACAATCCCAGAGGATGTCCTCTTGGAGATGGCAAAGCCCATTATCCATCACAGGACAGGCGAATATCAGGAGATAACAAAAAGGGTTTCTGAGGATTTAAAATACATCTTTCAAACCCAAAGCCCTGTGCTTATGTTTGCCTCATCTGGAACAGGTGGGATGGAGGCAGCTGTTTGCAACCTTTTATCGCAATCTGATTGTGCATTGGTGGTTGAGAGTGGAAAATTTGGGGAAAGATGGGGTGAGATTTGTAAGGCATATAAAATTCAAACCGAGATAATTAAGGTAGAACCAGGGGATTCTGTTTCTCCTCTTGAAATAAAGGATAGGCTTTCAAAAAAGAAATTCTCTGCTTTATTTACAACCCTTTGTGAGACATCAACCGGAGCCTTAACAGACATTAAGGCAATTGGAGAGATAACAAAAGAGCTTGATACACTTTTTGTGGTTGACGCAATCTCCGGGCTTTGTGCAGACGAATTCTTGCAGGATAGCTGGAAGGTTGATGTTTGTGTATCTTCTTCTCAAAAGGGTCTTATGCTTCCACCCGGGCTTTCTTTTGTATCCTTAAGCAAAAAGGCACAAAGTGCAATAGAAAAGGGAGATCTTCCAAAGTATTACTTTTCTTTCAAAAAAGCCCTTAAGGCATTAGAAAAGAATGATACGCCATTTACACCAGCCATTAGCCTTACAAGGGGGCTATCAATAGCATTAAATAGAATACGAAAGGAAGGTATTGAGAATGTAATAAAGAGGCATAAAAGATTAGCAGAGGCAACAAGAAATGCTGTTTCTGCTTTAGGCCTTACCCTATTTGCAAAAAATCCATCAAATGCAGTTACCTCTGTTTTGGCTCCCGATGGCATCCCTGCAAAAAACATAACCAGCAGGATAAAGAATGTCTATGGTGTGAATATTGCAAAGGGTCAGGGTGAGCTAGAGGATGTAATATTTAGAATTGCCCATCTTGGCTATGTAGATAAATTTGATATTA
>JBFMED010000189.1:0-2558 GCA_040753475.1 bacterium | reverse complement strand
ATCGTCCTTTACATAAACGAAGAATCCAGCTAATTCAGGAGATGGAAGTTTAGCAAAATATTCCTTTATATCATCCTTTAACCTTTGAATGCCAAGGGGATTAAAGTAATGGGGAAGACCCTCAAATATCTTTATTGCCTCAGAAACCATATCTTCTTTAAGCCTTACAATCATACAAAAATTTTACCAACCCTTGTCTTCCTTGTCAATTTTATGATATAATTTTAAATGAGGCGCCATCGTCTAGGGGTTAGGACATCGGGCTCTCAATCCGGAAACATGGGTTCAATTCCCATTGGCGCTAATCTAAAAATTGTAAATTGAAGATTGTAAATTTTAAATTGAAAATAGGTTTCAAAAATTTAAAATTTACAATTTACAATTTAAAATTTACAATTCTTTGCATCTGTTTTCTATTTTCTGCATCATTCTCTCAAGGTTTCCATTATACCATCGGAGGTGGATATACCTTAAGCCAGGCTTTAGACTTAGAAAAAAGAAAGCTATATTTGGGTGGAACATCGCAACAAGCGATTATGATTGTCCCTCTTGATGAGCAGGGGATGCCAGAAGGAGAGCCAATTATTTATCCAACAGAAGCAAATTGCCTATCTATGGCAATTTATAATGACAAGCTCTATGTAGGGAATAATCAGGACCAATGGCTCTATATCTATAGCTTTGATAAACATGGTTTGATAATTGGAACACCAACCAAAGCACTTATTGCCACAGAAGGACAAGGTGCATATTCCATTGCCCTAGACCCAGAAAGAAGGAAGCTTTATGTGGGAAATATGTCAGGTGGAAATAACCTCTGTGTTTATAGCCTTGATAAAAATGGTCTTCCTATTGGAGATCCTCATTTATTTACAGCCTCAGGTTATACAACATCCATTGCCCTGGATCCTATCCATAACAAGCTATATTTGGCAGGCTATGGTGGAGAAAACCCATTTGTTTGTGCCTTAAAAAATGATGGCTCTTTAAGTGGTGGAGGATGGAGCTTTGGTTTTGGAAACCTTACCTATTCTTTAGCATTAGACATAGAAAGGAAAAGGCTTTATCTGGCAAATAATTCAGCAAATGACCTCTCTGTTGTTAAGCTTTTAGATGATGGCCTTCCTTCTACATACACCCTATATTCCTTTGGCGGTCCAAGTATTTCCCTCTCCCTTGATAAAAGAAAAAATAAGCTTTATGTTGGAAAAAATCAGGCCGGGAATAATCTTTATGTATATTCTTTAGATAAATTTGGCGATATTAAAGGAACACCCACCGCACATCAATTAGGAGGACCAACATTTTCCTTGTGCTTGGGAGAAAACCTCTACCTTGGAAACTATTCAGGGGCAAATAATCTTTCTATCCTCAAAGGTGATGAAATGCCTCATCTTTTAATAAACCAAGGGACAAACACAACAAGCACCCAAGATATAGAAATTTCCCTTTCTTCCCCAAATCCACATTGGATTAAAGTATCAGGGGACCTAGAGGCAATTTATGAGCCTAAAATCAAGCTTAATGAATGGGTTGCTGTTTCTTCCTGTAAAAAAATAAAGGCAAGGCTTAGCCCAAAAAATGGAGAAAAAAGGATTGTTTTCTATTTTCTTTCCTCCACTGGTTTTGGAAATTATACCGCTGTTTTAAAGAGGGAAGAGGCATCTATATTTCTTGATATAAAAGAGTAGGTGTTCTTTCTTTATGCCGGGAGGGGGACTTGTGAACTTCGGATTTTCTAAGGCTCATCAGTCGCTTTGCTCCTTCTTCGCCTAACAAAATCTCTCGTTCGCGGCCAGCCTCACTTCATCCTCGCAGTTGCTCGGCGTTCGGCTGGCTTCAAGTCCCCTTCTTTTCTCTTTTGTTTCTCTATTAGCCATTATTTATCATCAATTTTAGTTTTATCATTCTGCCGGGAGGGGGACTTGAACCCCCATAGGTTTCCCCATACGCCCCTCAAACGTACGTGTCTGCCAATTCCACCATCCCGGCTTTAGCTAAATATCTCAATCGCTTTCTTTATAGTATTATAGTGAATTAAAACCGTATCTTCAAGCTTATGGGCATAACCTCCAGCCAGAACAATTACAATGGGAATATTTCTTTTTTTCGCATTTTCTAATACTATCTCATCCCTTTTTACCAAGCCATCCATTGTAAGCTTTAAAGCACCCAACTGGTCATCATAATATGGGTCTGCTCCCGCTACATATATAATAAAATCTGGACAAAACCTCTCAATTATCTGAAGAAGATCAGAGCTTATAATGGAAAGATATTCTTCATCAGATGTTCCATTTGGAAGGGCTACATCTAAACTACTTCTTTGTTTAATTAAAGGATAAATCTTATCCTGATGTATAGAATATGTAAACACAGACCATCTTTCCTTTGCAAATATGGCGGCTGTTCCATTCCCCTGATGGAGGTCACAATCAAAAACAAGGGCTTGTTTTATCTTTTTTTGCTCTTTTAAAGCCTTTATACAAACAGCAATATCATTTAGCATACAAAATCCCTCGCCATGGCCAGGAAATGCATGGTGAAATCCACCACCA
>JBFMED010000188.1:0-5672 GCA_040753475.1 bacterium | reverse complement strand
CACTAATAAACACGAATAATTTTTTTGTAATTTGTGTCAATTAGTGTTTCATCCCTGCCCATTCGTGGTTTTTCTTCCCTTTTTTATAAAGCTAAATAACATTTTTTTGACCGTTTCTACCAAATCCTTGCGACTTACAGTTATCTGGGCCTTTTTCCCAGCCTCTATCCATTCCTTGTGACCTGAAACAAGGAATCTCTCCTTTAATCCCTTCCTTAAATCCTTTACACAGACACAATCATTTAAGAACTCATTAGAGCCAATTATTATTGCAATGGGAATCTCTTGAGCGTTGGCATATTGGAGTTGGAAAGATAAACCTTTATTGCCAACATAGAGCTCTGTATTAACTCCAGAAAGCCTGAGTTCTCTTGCAACCTTCTTGTATTGTGAAATTTTATCTTGTTCCATTACAGTTACAAGCACCTGTGTGGTTGAGGTTGGGGTTTTTAAAATATTTAACTTAACTAGGGCATCCAAGATCCTACTTACTCCAAGTGAAGCACCCGTTCCTGGTAATTCAATACCCGAAAATCTCTTTATTAATTCATCATATCTTCCACCGGCAAAAACCGCACCAAATTCAGGCGCATCTTGCAAAATTGCCTCAAATACAGGCCCGGTATAATAATCCAGACCACGGGCAATGCTTATATCTATAACCACGCTTTCTTCTGGAATCTCCATAGCTTCTAAATAAGCACATAATTCCTCAAGCTCATTTATTCCTGATAATGCCTCAGAGAAATCAGAAAAGAATGCCTTAAGTGAGCTAATTACTTCTCTTTTATTACCCCTTTCTTGTGAAAGAAATTCCATTATCCTCTCTACTTTATTAAAAGAAAGGCCAAGACCAGCAATTTTATCTCCTGATTCATCTATTCTTCCCGAGGTCAATTCCTCTTTAATCGCATCAATACCCTGCTTTTCCAATTTATCTATTACCCGGAAAACAGCTATTTTTTTATCCTCTGGAATTTTAACAAAGTCAGCCAGGCTATTCAATACCTTCCTATTGTTAACCCTTATCTTAAATCTAGAAATTCCCAAGGCCTTTAATGTATCATACATAATACAGATGATTTCAGCATCAGAGGCAATAAGGCTTGAACCTACAATATCAATATCAGCCTGGATAAACTCCCTAAACCTTCCAGGGTCGGGTTTCTCAGCCCTAAAGACAGGGCTTATCTGGTATCTACGAAATGGCTTTGGAAGGTTTGGATATTGGGCTACTACCCTTGCCAAGGGAACTGTTAAATCAAAACGAAGTCCCACATCCTTTCCCTCAGGGCTCCTGAGCCGGTAAATTTGCTTATCCATCTCTGGTGAACCCTTTCCCAGCAATGTTAGGGCATATTCTTGTGAGGGTGTATCCAAAGGAAGAAAGCCATATCTTTCAAAGACCCTTTGGATTATAGAAACAAGATGTTGCCTTGCAATCATTTCTTTCGGCAAGTAGTCTTTAAATCCTTTAGGAATTTCTGGATTAATCATTTATCCTTATTTAATTGTAAATTTTAAATTGCAAATTGTAAATTGTTCATTTACTCCGTTAGAATGCCCCGTGTGGAAACACGGGGTGCAATAAAAATATCCTCTTTTTTCACACCGGCGTATAATGCCCCGTGTGAAATTCTAACGGAGTTTACTTTCATTTTAAAATTTACAATTTAAAATCTGCAATTTACAATTGTGTTTAGCGAAGCTAAACACGTACCCTTTTTCCTCTCTACTGGCGATGGGACTCGAACCCATGACCTTCTGATCCACAGTCAGACACTCTAAACCAACTGAGCTACGCCAGCAAATTACCATATAATCTTTGAGATGGGAAAGACCTCGATGAGATCACTCCCTTTTTCTTTAAGCTTGGGAATCAAAAGACGCAAGTTCCTTTCATTGATAATTCCCTCAATTATTACATAATTCTCTCCCAAAGAAAAAGAGGGTGTAGTTATTGCTTCTTTCTTAAGGATGTTCAAGCCTTTTTCATATTTATCCCTTGGGTATCTTGCCTTTATTAAAACCTTTCCCTCGGCTTCAATTACACCCTTCATTAACATTATTATACCCTCCATCTTTTTATGCTTCCATTTATTTCTATATGCATCTTTGTTTGTGATGAATATAGTTGTAGATTCCAATACAGTATCAATAATTCTTAAGCCATTCGCCTTTAATGAAGCACCTGTTTCGGTTAATTCTACAATCGCATCAACAAACTCAGGCACCTTAACCTCAGTAGCACCCCAAGAGAACTCAACCTCTACATTCACACCTTTATTTGCAAAGTAATTCTTTGTAATATTTTCTAGCTCTGTAGCCACCCTTTTTCCTTCTAAATCCTCAACCCTTTTAATCTGGGATTCTTCTGCTACTGCCAAGACCCATTTAACCATGGTAAAACCCTGTTTTGCATAATTCAATTCACAGACCTCATATATCTTTTTGGCCTTTTCATAATTTGCTAATCTATATTCTTCTAGCCAATCCTTACCTGTAATAGCTGCATCAAGGCTTTCCTCTGCGATAAACCTTGGCATGTCTTGAGGCTTTAAGAGCCTAACACTAATTTCAGGGTCATCTATCTCAGGAGAATATAAGCGAGAATTAGAAGAGATAAATATCTTATACCCTGCCTTATCTAAAATTTTTATGGTTAATTCCTGAAGGCTTCCCTTTGGTATTCCCAATTTTAACTTCTCCATCTTTTCTATAATTATACCCTTTTTTTCTTTAATTTGTCAAAATTTTGCAAAAATCTTAAGACATCCCTTGCATAAGAATCCTTTTTATCTATCTTAAGAACCTTTAAAGCCTCGTTTTTTGCCTCCTTTAGCCTGTTTTCCTTAAGATAGACTCCTGTTTTCTCTTTGTAAAGGTTTTTAAGGTTTTCTCTGTAATCGGGATTAAGGCTTGATGAGATAAGAAAATATTTTTCTGCCATTTTATAATTTCTATTTGAAACATAAACAATGGCAAGGTTGTTGTATGGATCTGCCCAATAGGGAGAAATTTCAAGAACCTTTTTGTAATAAAAAATAGCCTTTCCGATATCTTTTTCCTCATTCAGCCTTGCCAATAAAAACCATATCTTTGGCTCATCAGATGCAAATTTAAGGGCTTTCTTTGCAATTTCTTCTGCTTCATCTTTTCTTCCTATATCAAGAAGGGTTTCTATGTATCTTTTTTTGTATTCCCTTTCCCATTTATTAAAATCTGATGCTTTTTTGTAATAGGCAATGGCTTTATCTTTATACCCGCTTCTTGAAAGCATTTCTCCCTTATGAAAGTAAATCTCTGAAATGTAAAATAAGGCAATATGGAAAAATAAAACAAAAGAGGCAAGATAAACAAGGGAAATAATAAGCCTTGGATGTTTTAAGGGGATTTTCTTTTTCTTTCTTATAAGAGCTATTAAACCCATCATTATCCATAAAAGATAGGTTATTGAGAAAAGGGAGAGGTTGAATTGTGCCTGCACAAGATAGCCGAAAATGGATGAGGCAATGGGGATTGTGTATTGTTTGTCCTTAGAAGATATAGCCATTTTAAAAATAACCCCAAGAATAATTATCCACAAAACAAAGGCAATTATTCCCCTGGTTGCTAGAATATCCAGAAATTCATTGTGTGATTTGTCTGCCAGAATGTATGCACCCTTGTATGTAGAAATAAATTCTTGGGGAAGATTTTTTATAAATGCAGGGTGTAGGCATTCAGGGCCTGTTCCAAGCAATGGGTGTTTTAAGAATACATCAAAACTTCCCTTATAAAGCCCTATTCTTGCTTTGTCTTTTCCTACATCCTTTATCCTTTTAATTATTGGAATACAAAGGATAAGAGAGGGGATAATGAGAATGCTTACAATTACCAAAAGAGCCTTTTTTTGTGGCTTTAAAAAAATAAAGAAAAAGGCAAGCTCAAAGAAAAGCCCAATAAATGTTGCCCTTGTCTTTGTAAATAAAAGGGATACAAGGACAATTGCAAGAAGGATAAGCCAATGGTATTTTTTCTCCTTAAGATAGAATGAGAGGATAATAGGAATAGACATTAAAACATAGCAAGCAAAAAAATTTGGGTTTCCAAATGTTGATATTGGCCTCTCTTTTCCTGTTCCTGATGGAATAATATATATCCCGAAATGCTGGAGGATTCCGTAGATGGCTGAAATCCCTGCGGCTATCATAATGCTATACAAAATTTCCTTTGGTTTTTCTACATTTGATGAGAGAAAGAAAAGGAGGATATAGCAAAGGAGGGTATTCATTCCATCATACCTTCTATAGATTCCAAATATGGAAAGCCAGGGAGAAAGGGAGAAAATGGTTGAAATAATATTTGCCAAAAGATATAGGAGAATAAAAAATTCAAGCAAGCCAAAGCTAGCTAATATAAACCTCCTTTTTACACCTTCCCTTATAAAGAAAACAAAGGAAAGGATGGATAGGGAAAAGAGAAGAGCAATCTTTGGAATATCATAAATTGCCTCACACTTTGGGTCAAATATAAGGGCAACCCCAATTATAAGAAAGGCTAAAATCCTTGCTGCCACTTTTCCAAATACATCTTAAGGCTTAAGTCATTTTTAGAAGCTTTGTCTACAAGGTCTTTCCTTCCCATTTTAATAAGCCCTGTGGCAGATGCAACCTTTACAACCATCTCCCGATCAAGAAGGGCTTCCTTTAATGGCAAGATTACCCTATCATCCTTTATCATAGAGAGAGAAATCGCAGATTGCATCCTTAACAAATAATCGCTATCATTCTTTAATATAAAGGCAAAAGAGGAAATAGCCTCCCTGCTTTCTATGGCAGCCAATATCTGAAGGTAGATAACCCTTGCAAACCTATGCCTTTTTTTATCAAGGGAGGATGTTATAAGATAAGAAGCACCTGGGCTTCCAATAAATGTAAGCTGAAATATAGCCTTCTTTGATTCTTTTATTGCTTCTTCTGGGTTTTCACTATTTCTTGCAATTTTCTCTATTTCTTCAATCCTCCTTTTAATTTCCTCAATAACCTCCTTTTTTACAGGTATTTCCCTTTGTGTCTTTATAACCCTTTGAAACCATACCCAGAAGCCAAGGATAAAGATGAAGAAAAAAACAACCAGCGAAAATCTTTTTTTTATTTTTCAAAAAAGCCCAAGACTGGACTTGAACCAGCAACCTAAGCATTACGAATGCCTTGCTCTACCATTAAGCTACTTGGGCATATAGAATTTAGAAATTTAGGATTTAATTTAATAAGATAAAAATTCCTAAATTCTAAATCCCTCTGATTAGCTTAAACATATACTATTATTCTACCTTTATATTCTACCCTTAAAATCTTTGACAATCAAGTTATTTTTTGGTATATTTTGCTTTATGATTGCAGCAACGATTGGTGGATTATGTTGACCTGGAATATGGCGAAAAAAAGTATTTAATTGATGATGAAAAAGGTTTTATTTCCTCGCAAAGACGCAGAGAACGCAAAGAACGCAAAAAAGATAAAGAAATAATACAGAGATTATTAGTCCCCCTACTTTTATCAAATTTTGTCGAGTAGACATTTTCTATAACCTCCTATATGTTATTTTATGCCCCTCACAGAACCGTGCTTGCGGATTTCCCACACACGGCTCTTCAGCAATGCTTCCTCTATACGAGGACAGGGCATATG
>JBFMED010000187.1:0-2435 GCA_040753475.1 bacterium | reverse complement strand
GAAAAAGAGGGAGAAGAAGGAGGGGGAGGACATGGAGGCCATTAGGGATTTAGGATTTACAAAAACAAAATTGGTTTTCAAGTGTTAATAACTTCCACTACTATATATTTGGTTCTATAAGGAAAAGAATATCCCCTCCCTTTACAAGATGACCATCTTTTGGGAGAATATTTACAACCTTTCCCTTGATTTCTGACTTTATCTCATTGAATACCTTCATTGCTTCAATTAAACAAATTGTCTTTCCCTGCTCTACCATTCCTCCAATTTCAACATAAGGGAGATCCCCTGGTTTTTGTGCCCTATAGAACCTTCCAGAAAGGGGAGCAATTATCTCCTTATATAGGGGCTCTTTTTTTTCCTCATAAGCCTTTTCTCTCTTTACAATCTTTATATAATCATCCTTTTCTTTTATAAATATCTCTGCAATACTAAGCTCATCTAGAAGCTTTCCAATCTGCTCTATTTTTTCTTCTAATTTCATTTTTCAAGGAATTGGAATGGAAATAAAGAAATAAGGATATCCTTCAATGAAGAAAAAAAGGGGAAAAACATAGAAGAAGCCACAAGCCTCTGGGTTGCACCAATAGGAAATTTTTCAACAAGTATAACCATCAAGCCTATAAGAACAAATCCCCTGATTATTCCAAAAATAGCACCAAAAATTCTATCAAATAGGGTTAGGTGTAAAATTTTCCACATCTTCTCCAGGATTATGCCAATTAGGGAGACAAAGAGGCTTGTAATAAGGAAAACAACAACAAAGCTTATTATGTTCGCTAATGGCTCATTGTTTATGTATTTAAAAATTAAAGGAGAGAATTTCTGATACGACCTACTTGCTATAATTATCCCACAGAATATGGAAAGGAGAGAAAATATTTCCCTTGTTATTCCCCTTAATAACCCAATAAATATACTTATCAAAAAAATGGCAATGATAGCAATATCTAAGCTATTCATAAGATGAATTTTACTTTGAGTATAGCCTTATTGTCAATGTTTTTAAGGTATATATGTTTAGCTGTTTTAAAATTCATCCACCTTTTATTAAAGAAAGAAGTTTAAGTGTTTCAGAATCAGATGGAAAAAGGGAAAGGATATTATTTGCCTCTTTTAAGGCATTTTCATAATCCCTTTTTTGTATATAAATTGCCACCAGGTTTCTTCTCATTAAAATATCACCTGGATTTACCCTTATTGTTTCTTTGCATTCCTTTATAAAACCCTCTATATTTCCCCCTTCATAATAAAGCTGGGCTAATGCCTTGTGAATATTATAAGAATCTGGATTAATAGTTGAAAGCTCAACAAAATCAGCAATTGCATCATCCTTTTTTCCCAATGCAAAATGAAGGTTTTTTAGTGTTTCAATCCATCCTTCCTGCCAAGGTTGAACCTTTAATGCCTCTTTAAAACAAATAGTTGCCTCTTTAAACCTTCCTTTACTTATAAGGTAATTTCCAAGGTTTATCTTTACATCAATAAAGTATGGATTAAGCCTTAATGCATTTTTGTAAGCTTTTATAACCTCATCGCTTCTGTTAATCCCTGAAGCAGATTCTTCCCTCTGATAGGTAACACCAAGGATATTGTAAAAATTTGATTCATCAGGAATATTCTTATTTGCCTCTTTTAAAACACGAATAGCATTTTTGTAATCCTTATTATCAATATAAAATCCAGACAACGCACCATAATAAACCCTTTCATAGGGATTAAGCTTAATTGAGGTCTCTAAATTTTTTTGATAATATGCCCTATCTGCAAGATAGAGTTTCCATGAGAAGAAAAGGGTAGGAATAACAATAGATAGGGAGATGATTGTAAATAAAGCTTTCCTTAAGATAGAAGATATAGAAATAGAGTATCCTTTTTTTGCCATTTTATCCATTATCCCAAGAAAGATAAAGAAATATGGGGTAATTACAATCTCGGCAAAGCTAAATTGGTTTTGGATTAAATATGCTAAGGATGCACAAAAAAGCCCGAGATAAACCATTCTTTCCTTTCCCTTAAATTTCCATGCAGAATAGAATAAGAAGCCTATTAAAAAAATGTAGCAAATAAGTCCAAATAAGCCCTTTGTTATAGCAACATCCAATACTTCATTATGAACCCTGTCAACACCGGTTGTTTGTCCCGTATTTACCATGTACTTAAGTGGTGCATACCTTGGCCAGATAAATTGTAGTGTCTCAGGACCTATTCCAAATAATGGATAATCCTTTATAAGGTCTAAACCTCCTTTCCACATCAAAAGACGAAGTCCACCTGAGCCACCAACCGGAACAGAGGCAAACCTTGCTTCAAGGGGTGCATCTTCCTTTGGTTTAGATAGAATTTCACCTGTAAATCTTTCTAGGATGGCTGTTTTTGGAGAAAGGTTTGATAAAAGAAAAAGGGCAAAAAGGGCAAAAATGGGATAAGCTATT
>JBFMED010000186.1:0-3438 GCA_040753475.1 bacterium | reverse complement strand
TTTCTTTAAAATACCCTTTTAATTCTTTAATCTTTTCCATTCTAAAACCTTATCCCCATAAAAAAATATTATACAAGAGAGAGGGAGATTGCAAGAAAAATTTTTAGTTTAAAAATTTAGTTTTACAAAAACCCTTTATTGTAATAAAATATATGTTGTGAGGATTCTTTTATTTTTGCTAGCTTTAAGTTTTATCTCCTGCTGTAGAGCAGATGAGAAGGAGGTTTCAATGAAGATAAGAAAAGCCGCGGTTTCTGGGGGGTTTTATCCTGAAGGTGATCCCTGTCGGGAAATGGTAGAGGAATTTCTAGAAAAAGCAACAAGGACAATCTCTTCTAAAATAAGGGGGCTTGTTTCTCCCCATGCAGGCTATGTTTTTTCAGGTCTTTGTGCAGGATGGGGGTATAAGCAGGTAAGCGGAGAGGATTACAAGACAGTTATTATCCTTGGGGTTTCACATCAATATCCTATTGATAAACCTGTAATCTCCTCCTTTGATGGATATGAGACCCCTCTTGGGATTATGCCCATTAACAAAGGGATAGTAGAAAAGATAATGGAACTTGATAAGGATGTATCATATCTTCCTCAAGCAGAGGGAAGGGAGCATTCTATTGAGGTGCAGATTCCATTTATCCAGACAATCCTGCCAAAGGCAGAGATTGTTCCCATTCTCGTTTCTGGTGATGAAAGGGCTTTATCTAATCTTGCCATTGCCCTATCAAAGGTTATGGATGATGAAACATTGCTTGTTGCCTCATCTGACCTTTCCCATTTCCCAGGATATGATGATGCAAAAATGGTTGATCAAGAAACAATAGAAAAGATTGTAAATTTTGATGAAAAGGGGATAATTGAGGCTGAAATGAATGCTTATTCCTCTGGGATTCCAGGTCTTTCAACCTACCTTTGTGGATTCTATCCTGTCCTTGTCCTTATCAAGACAATGAAGATCCTTGGAATAGACAAGGCAAAGGAAATCCTTTATTACAATAGCGGAGATACGACCTATGGAGAAAAGGATAGGGTTGTTGGATATGGCTCTATCTGTTTTTATAGAGAGGATTATCTTACAGAGAAAGAAAAGGAGAGGCTTTTGTTTATTGCAAGGGAAACCCTGAATTCATACCTTAAGGATGGAAAGATACCAGATTTTAAAGAAGAGAATCCAAAGATGCTGGAAAAATCCGGGGTATTTGTTACGCTCCATACTCAAGAGGGTATGTTGCGTGGTTGCATTGGCTATATCCTTCCGGTAAAACCATTGTATCAGGCGGTTATTGATAATGCAATAAGCTCTGCTGTTTCTGATTACAGATTTCCCCAGGTAACATATTCAGAGCTTCCCTCTCTTAAGATTGAGCTTTCTGTTTTAACTGCGCCAAAGAAAATAGGAACTTACACAGAGATTATCCTTGGAAAGCATGGGGTTATCCTTTCAAAGGCTGGAAGGTCTGCGGTTTTTCTCCCCCAGGTTGCCCCTGAACAGGGATGGACGCCAGAGGAAACCCTAATCCATCTTTCTTTAAAGGCAGGTCTTCCTTCTGATGCTTGGAAAAGGGATTGCCAATTTGAGGTCTTTGAAGCAGAGGTCTTCGGCGAGGAATAGTGTAGGTGTTTAGCTAAAGCTAAACAATTCTTTTATTCCCACTCAATGGTTCCCGGTGGTTTTGAGGTAATGTCATAGACAACCCTATTCACAGAAGAAACCTCATTTACAATCCTTGTTGCCATCTTTCCTAAAACATCATGGGGAATCTCTGCCCAATCTGCTGTCATACCGTCTTGTGAAACAACAGCCCTTATACAAATGACATTCTCATATGTCCTTTCGTCTCCCATTACACCTACGGTTTTCACAGGGAGCAAAACAGCAAATGACTGCCATATTTTATTGTATAGCTCATTTCTCTCTATCTCCTCATGGACTATATGGTCTGCCTCTTGTAATATTCCTATGTTTTTCTCTGTAACCTCACCAATTATCCTAATAGCAAGCCCAGGGCCTGGAAATGGCTGTCTCCATACTATCTCATCTGGAAGACCTAGGGATATGGCAATCTGGCGAACCTCATCCTTAAATAGTTCCCTAAATGGCTCAACAAGCTTAAGGTTCATATCTAATGGAAGACCACCAACATTATGATGTGTCTTTATGGTTGCCGATGGTCCCCTTACACTTATGCTTTCAATTACATCTGGATATAGGGTTCCCTGAACAAGGAAGGAGACACCCTCAATCTTACGAGCCTCCCTCTCAAACACCTCGATAAATTTATGACCAATCCTTCTCCTTTTTTCCTCAGGGTCAACTACACCAGAAAGGACTTTTAAGAATTCCTCCTTTGCATCAACATAGATAAGGGGGATATTGAAATTTTTTTGAAATATATTTATTATCCTCTCAGGCTCATCCTTTCTCAAAAGCCCATTATTTACAAAGATGCAGGTAAGATTTTCGGAAATTGCCCTATAGGTAAGGACAGCGGCGGTTGAGGAATCAACGCCTCCAGAGATGCCACAGATTACTTTTCCTCTATTTACTGTGCTTTTTATCTCTTCTATCTTTTCTGTGATAAAATTTTCAATGAGCCAATCTGGTGTGCATTCACATACCCTGTCATATAAAAAATTCGCAAGTATGTCAATTCCGCAAGGTGTATGGGCTACCTCAGGATGGAATTGAAGGCCATAGATGCGTTTTTCTGCATTCCTTATCGCAGCATTTGGCGAATTTGTGGTAAGTCCAATTACCTCAAATCCATCTGGAAGCTCATCAATTATATCCCCATGGCTCATCCAGACCTCCATTGTAGATGGAACACCCCAGAATAGATCATAAAATTCAGCCACAATAAGCTCAGAGGAGCCATATTCCTGTTTTTGTGCCCTATGAACCTTTCCTCCTAGGGTATGAGTAATCCATTGCATCCCATAGCATATTCCAAGTATAGGAACACCGAGGTTAAATATTTTAACATCAGCCGAGGGTGCACCCTGGATATAGACAGAGGCTGGTCCTCCTGAGAGAATTATCCCTTTTAGGTTATATTTTTTAAGATGTAGAGCAGGTGTGTTGTAGGGAAGAATTATTGAGAATACCTTGAGTTCCCTTATCCTTCTTGCAATGAGCTGGGTATATTGTGAGCCAAAATCAAGAATAACAATTGTCTCCCTATCCATAAATAGTCAAGAGTCAAGAGTCTTGGGTCTTGAGTCTTAAGCCAATATCTTTACCTTTGACTCCCGACTCTAAACTCCCGACTCCTGACTCTAAACTCCTGACTCCTGACCCTTGACCCCTGACTTTTTTCATCTTCCCATTCCAATCCTCTGGGCTTGCTGGAATATCTTTCCCTCTGTCTGGACAGAGGGAGCAATTATAAGCTCTGCCTTCTGCATCTCCTTGATATTCTTTGCTCCGCATATACCCAGTGC
>JBFMED010000185.1:0-9150 GCA_040753475.1 bacterium | reverse complement strand
AGGTAGAAATTCAGCAAATAGGCAGGTGATATAGAGGACAAGAACCCATACAAAAATAAAAAGAATGGAAGAAACCCCAAATGAATTTCCTATAATCGGATTAAAAATATGCCAGGGTCTTCCTAAATCAAGCAAAACCGCAAACGCATAAAATATATATCCCAAAAGGGCGGTAAGTATAGCAGAACGGACCAGCGGACGATATTTTTTAAGCCCTAGGACATAAACAATAAATGGTATTACATACCCTCCGCCGGCTAAAGCAACCCCGGTGATAACATTAAACCCAATCAATAGCCCCCAGGGAAAATCCTGTGAGCCTCCCTCGGAAATTGCTCCTAATCCATTGGTAAAGCGATAGATTATTAAGGCAATGCCAAGAAGGATTATGGGTGTGGTAATGATATTAAATGGTGTAAGTAGCCTTCCCTTTGGCTTTAGCTCAGAAATAAAAAATAAAATAAACCCCTTAATCTCCTTCATCTTCTTTCTTTAAAGCCCTATGTAAGCCAACAAGAAATGAGGGCCAGATCAAAAATATCAAAGCAACGCTGTATAAAAATTCCTTTGTGTATTCTGGATATGGCGTTTCTCCAACATTTTCTGGAAAGCCCAATTTTTCAAAGGGAACGCTTGCCAGATAGAGCCAGCCACATCCTCCTGCCTCTTTTTCTCCATAGATATGATGAACATATTTATCGGGATTTTTGTATATTCTTTCCTTTGCAATTTCAATAAGCTCCCTCCTTGTTCCAAATATAAGTGCCTCCATAGGACAGGCATCTGCACAGCCAGGCTTTTCTCCCTTTTTAAGCCTTTCAAAACAAAATTCACATTTTCTTATCCTAGGATTTAGGTTATTGTATTCAAGCTTTGGAATATCAAATGGGCAGGCAATCATACAATAGCGGCAGCCCAAACATTTATTTCCCCGCCAGATAACCGGACCTTCTTGTGTTTTATGCATTGCCTTAACCAGACAGGCAGAGGCACAGGCTGGCTGATTGCAATGCATACATTGCTTTTTGACAAATATCTCTTTGTTATCAATTTTGAATTTATTAACCACAGTAAAGGCATCTGTGCTTAGCTCTTTGTTCCCTTCTAAATTCTTTGGAAGCCCATTTACTTCACTACAAGCCTTCTCGCAAGAACGGCAGCCAATACACAATGTTGTATCAACCAGCATTCCATAAAATTCCTTTGTTTCCGAGGGATAAGCCTCTCCCTTAATTCCTAATAATCCACCCAATCCTATAGCCCCTGTTTTTAAAAACTCCCTTCTATTCATTTTTATAAATCTTCACCTCAATTTTGCATTTTGACTTTTGCATTTTGCATTTATAATATGGCAATCCCTGCATCCAATAGGACCTTTCATTACCTTATGGCATAGAATACACTGTTGATGATATGCCCCTTTAAGTTTGGGGATATTTAATTCTTCTGGTTTTAAATGGCAATTTTTGCAAGATTGTGGTATATCCTTATGATGGCACTTGCTACAACTAATCTTTATATGCTTTTTATGAGAAAATGTAATGCTACCGATTACAATATCAGCCATTTCAATTGGTTTTTCCTTTTTCTTTATATGGCAAGCACCACAGGAGGTAACAATATTTTCTTTTTTGTGGCAGTCTAAGCATAGTTTAAGGTGTGCCTCTTTTGATTTTAAAATATTTCCGATTTTGCCGTGACAAATATTGCAAGCCTGGGGGTTTTGGTAATCTAAGTGGTGGCATTTTTGGCAATTTCGTATTTTTTCTATATGCCTTTTGTGGGAAAATGAAACCTTTCCAACCCTTATTCGATCAGGAATCCCTGCCACAAATGCAACTATAGGAAAGACAAAGAGAAAAACCTTAAAAACTTTAGTAAACATAATGACTATAAAAATATATTTTATCTAAAACCCTTTTGTCAAGAAGAAAAAAGGGGACGGTTCTATTTATTTCTTTTTTCATCCTTCTTGCTTCTTGGGTCTCCCTTTTGGCTTGATTACTTCCTCTATTTTATATTTTTCCTTTGTCTTTTCTACGAATTTTTCGTTCCCATATATTAGTTTTCTGTTCATCTCGCCTCTCATCGCATCCTTGTTTTTAAGTATTTCTCTTACAAAATCCCTGTATTTTTTTCTATGTCCTGTTTCTGGTTCTTTGTAAATTGGATGTTCATCTATAAGGGGGTCTTTTTTTCCATACGCATAGACATTGTAACTGCTCCATTTATAATCCTTCGGATCTTCCACTATGTTTGCCCTTATTGGATTTAATTCTACATAGCTTCCACAGGCGAGAAGGTGACTGTCTTTTGACACTATGATGCTCTTATATCTGTCCTGCCAAAAATGGCCTATATGGTCATATTTGTCTTTGTAGTATTGGGCATAGGATAAATTAATCCCTTTCATTATTTCCGCAAGATTCCCGCCCTCTTCCTTTGGTTCAATAACAAGATGAATATGATTTGTCATTAATACATAGTGATAAAGTTTAAATTTATATTTCTCTTTGTATCTCTGAAGTATCCCAAGATATTTCTTGTAATCATCTACATCTTTAAAGATATCCTGACGATTATTTCCACGGGTCAAGATATGATATACATATTCCTTTGGTGCTATCCTTGCGGTTCTTGGCATACACAAAAGATACTATTTCCTTGCCTTTTTGTCAACAAAATAAAATAGAACCGTCCCGTTTTCCGTTCGTCTTTTTCTTCTGCGTCTTCTGTATAATCTAACAATAGGAACTTAGCAGCCATAGATAGTTTCTGTTTTTTCTCTGTATGAATATCATATCTTCTTTATTTTATAAAGAAAAAGGCAAGTTTTGTCTGTAATAACAAATTCTAATAGCTATCGTCTCAACAAAATTCTTGAGGTCCAATTGCTTTTGGGTATAATAATGGAGTTACCAAAAAATGATTTGATAAAACAATGATTTTTGTATATACTTGTGGTAATGGTGAATAATATCCTTAACACAAACATAAAGATGATAAAACCCATTACCTTAAAAGAACTGCAAGACTTTTTTAATGAGAAGATAAAATCTTTGATGGCGTATTTGTAGATTTTAATGGTTACCAAAATGGCTGATTTTTTACTATAATATACAGAAACTTAAATTTAGGAGGAAAAAATGAAGACAGAAGAAGATGTCCTTAAATTAGTAAAAGAAAACAATGTAAAGTTTATCCGTCTATGGTTCACGGATATATTGGGTCAGCTAAAGAGCTTTGCAATTACTGACACAGAGCTTGAGGGAGCATTGGAGCATGGGATGGGCTTTGATGGCTCATCCATTACCGGCTATCAAGATATTGAGGAAAGCGATATGGTAGCAATGCCAGACATTAAAACATTTCAATTGCTTCCTTGGAAACCAGAGGAGCATTTGGTTGCCAGGATGTTCTGTGATGTAAAGATCCCCGGTGGCAAAGATTATGAAGGAGACCCAAGGTATGTTCTAAAGAGGGCATTAGAGAGGATGAAAAAAATGGGCTTTGACCATTATTATCTAGGGCCAGAACTTGAGTATTTCTATTTTAGCTCATCTGATGCAACAGAGGTTCTTGATAAGGGAGGATATTTTGACTTAACAACCCTTGATGCCGGAAGTGACTTAAGGAGGGAAACCATCCTTACCTTAGAGGCAATGGGGATTCACATTGAATATAGCCACCATGAGGTAGGCCAAAGCCAGCATGAGATTGATATGAGGTATTGTGATGCCCTGCAGATGGCAGACAATGTGATGACCTATCGCCTTGTGGTTAAAGAAATTGCCCAAAAGTATGGGGTTTATGCCACATTTATGCCAAAGCCAATCTTTGGACAAAATGGCTCTGGAATGCATACCCATCAATCATTGTTTAAGGGAGAAAACAATGCCTTCTTTTCTAAAGATGATAAATACCATTTAAGCGAGATTGCCAAAAAATTTATTGCCGGGCAATTAAAGCATGCCAAGGAGATGTCGGTTGTTTTTGCCCAGTGGATAAATTCCTACAAAAGGCTTGTCCCTGGCTATGAAGCACCAGTCTATATTGCCTGGAGCAATCGCAATCGCTCGGCTTTGATAAGAATTCCTGTTTATCACCCAGGAAAGGAATATGCCACACGGGCAGAGCTAAGATGCCCAGACCCTGCTTGTAATCCATACCTTACCTTTGCGGTTATGCTAAACGCAGGTTTGGATGGGATTGAGAATGGCTATGAATTAAAAGAACCAATGGAGAAAAACCTCTATGATTTAACAGAGGAGGAAAGAAAGGAATTGGGCATAGAATCTTTACCAGGAAGTTTAGGCGAGGCAGTAGCCATTGCCGAAAAAAGTGCGTTGGTTAAAAAGACATTAGGAAACCATGTCTTTCCGCGGTTCATTGAGCTAAAAAAGAAGGAATGGGAGGAATACAGGATTCAGGTAACCGAGTATGAGTTGGAGAGGTATCTTTCTATTTTGTAAGGATGCAATCTAAAAAACCATCTTATGCCAAACAATTAAAGGCAGTTTCTAAAGTAAGTGAGGTTATTGTCTCTAACCTCTATTTAGAAGATATCCTTTCTCTTATCACCACAGTTACCGCAGAGGTAATGGCTTCCAGGATATGCTCTATAATGCTTGTGGATTCCGAAAAGCAAGAATTGGTTATACGGGCAACCCATTCTATTAGTAAGGAGTTTTACGAGGCATATAATCAAAAACCAGCTCTAAAAATAGGAGAAGGGATTGCAGGAAGGGTGGTTGCCGAAAATCGTCCTATAACGGTGAAGGATGTAACAAAAGAAAAAGATTATAAGTATAAGGAAATGGCTAAAAAAGAGGGACTGGTTTCTTTGCTCTGCGTTCCTTTATGTGTTAAGGGAAAGGTAATCGGAGCTTTAACCAGCTATACCTCAACCCTCCATAAATTTATCAAAAGCGAAATTGATACCTTAACCGCTGTGGCAAATCAGGCGGCAGTAGCTATCGAAAATGCCAACTTGATGGTTAAAACCAAAATTATTCAGGAAGAATTAGAGACCAGAAAGCTGGTTGAAAAAGCAAAAGGTATTCTGATGAAAGAAGGCTCTCTTTCAGAAGAAGAGGCTTATAAAAGGATTCAGCATCAATCAATGAATATGCGCAAATCTATGCGAGAAATCGCTGAGGCAATTATTCTGGCTAAAGAGATTGTATAAATATAGAACGAAAAATATTGTGTCCAATTGATTAAGGAAAGCAATCTTTAATCTTCTTTCCCCTATATTGGAAGAATCAGCAGATACCCTTGAATGGGATGAAAATGGATACCATCTACAGAGGCGCAGGTCACATTTCAAAAAAATTCTTGTCAAAATTCTTTTTTTGTGGTATACTTAAAAATTTAAAGATTATAATGTGATACATGATTTCTAATGAGGTTTTAAACCAAATTTATGAAAGGTGTAATCTTGTTGATCTTGTAAGTCAATATGTAGTTCTAAAAAAGAGGGGAAAGAATTTTGTTGGACTATGTCCATTTCATGAGGAAAAAACACCATCATTTACGATAAGTCCAGAGAAACAGCTTTTTTACTGCTTTGGATGTGGAAGGGGAGGAAATATATTCTCATTCTTACAAGAAAAAGAAAATCTTTCGTTTATTGAGGCGGTAAAGACACTTGCAGGTTCATTAAATATAAAGATAGAAGAAAAGAGCGAAAAATATGATGTTTTTTATAAGATTAATGAAAAGGCATGTGATTTTTATTCAAGCCTCCTTTTTAAGGAGGAGGGAAAACAGGCTCTAAACTACCTTATGGAAAGGGGGTTAAAGAAAGGGACAATTGAGGACTTTAAGCTTGGATATGCCCCCCCTTCCTGGGATAGGCTAAAGAATTATTTAAAAAATCTCTATTCTGAAAACATCCTTTTTGATGCAGGGCTTCTTCAAAAGGGAAAGGATGCAAGCTATGATTGGGCAAGAAATAGAATAACATTTCCTATTTTTGATAGATTTAATAGAATTGTTGGTTTTGGAGCAAGGGCTCTGGATAAAAGCCTTCCAAAGTATATAAATACCAAAGAGACACAAATTTATAACAAAAGCTATATCCTTTATGGATTAAACAAGGCAATGCCTTATATTAAAGAAAAAAATGAGGTTATTCTGGTAGAGGGCTATATAGATGCTCTTATGTGTCATCAAGAAGGCTTTAAAAATGTAGTTGCAACCTGCGGAACAAGCCTAACCGAAGGTCATATAGGAGCAATCAGACAGGCAGAGAATGTAATTGTAAGCTTTGATCCTGATAAAGCAGGTATTTCTGCTGCAGAGAGAGGGATTTCCCTTTTGATAAATAAGGGTCTTGGTGTATTTGTTATCTCTTTGGATAAAAAAGATCCTGCAGAGCTTCTAAAGGAAAAAAAAGATGCATTTTCAAATGCCTTAAAAGAAAAAATGGAATTCTTTGATTTTCTTATCAAAATAGCATCAGGGAAAAAGAAAGAGGAAGGAATTAAGTACCTCCTTCCATTTATAGAGAAAATAGATGATGCAATAAAAAGGTCATTGTTTATAAAGAGGGCATCAGAGGCATTATTTATAGATGAGGAGGCGATTAAATCTTGTATTAAGAAAAAGGACACAAAACCGATAGAATACATTACAAAGAAAAAAGAAAAGATAAATCTTTCCGAAAAGCTCCTTATCTCCTTAATGCTTGAAGATGAAGAAATTGCTGTATGGGCTATTGTCGAACAAGATAATGAAATGTTGAAGGATAAGGATTGTAAGGAGATATTTGAGGCAATCAAGGATGCTGTTTATTCAAAAGAGGGGTATCATCCAGAAAGGCTGGTTAATACACTTTCTAAAAATGCATCTTTTCTTGTTTCTTCCTTAAGTATGGAGTTTTATAACAAAAAAGATAGGTATGCTTTGGCTTTATCTTGTATAAAGAGGATAAAAGAAGAAAACCTAAAGGAAAAAATGGAATCTCTTAAGAGAGAAATAATGGAGAAGGAAGGAAGGAATGAGAATGTAGAAAAGCTCCTTTCTTCTTATCAAGAATTGGCAAAAAATATTGAAGCGTTAAGATAAAAATGTATTATAAAGAAGACATAATCCACAAGCTTGTTGAGATATGGGAGGAACAGGGGAAGATTACTTATGATGAGTTAACCTTCCTCCTTCCCGATAATTTCCCCCTTGAGGAAATTGATACACTTCTTCAGGAGCTTTCTGAACAATATGGAATAGAGGTTACAGAGGGGATAGGGCCAGAAGGGGCTTTTCTTGAAGATGTAAAGGAGGAAATAAAAATAGAGGACCCCATAAAGGTATATCTTAAAGACATTGGCAAGGTTCCCCTTTTATCCTCTAAAGATGAGATAGAAATTGCAAAAATAATGGAGGAAGGTTGGAGCAAATTAAAGGAGAAAATAGCAGGTTGTAAGGTAACCATAAAATTCTTACAGGAGATGAAATCCTCTGTTGATAAAAACCGGATAAAGATAAGGGAGATATTCAGGCAGGAAAATGGACCATCTCCATTGAGAGAGGCAAGGCTCTATACCCAATTTAAAAAGTTTATCGAACGGCTTGAGGAAGAAAAAAATAAGGAAAAAAAGAAAAAAATATTGAAAAAGTTTATCCATAGGGATGTTGCTTCAACTATTGCAGAAAAGATAAAAAAAATAGCAATAGATATCAAAAAAACAGAGGGGAAGATAAAAAGACTACGAGAAAAGATAAGAAAAAAAGGCAGCCAAGAACTAAAAGATAAAAAGGAGGAATATGTCCAAAGGCTTAAAGAGCTTCATCAAATAATTGGAGAACCAAGAAAAAAGATAAAGGACATTGCAAAGGATTTAGCTGTAATCCAAATAGATATAGAGGATGCAAAGGAAAAAATGATTGCTTCTAACTTAAGGCTTGTTGTGAGTGTAGCAAAGAAATATATGAATTGGGGTTTAAGTTTTCTTGACCTTGTTCAGGAGGGAAATATTGGACTTATAAAAGCGGTTGAAAAATTTGAGTATAAAAAGGGCTATCGCTTTTCTACCTATGCCACTTGGTGGATTAAACAAGCAATAACAAGGGCAATAGCTGACCAATCAAGGACAATAAGGGTTCCTGTCCATATGGTTGAGCAGATAAACAGGGTTATTAAGGAATCCCGCAAGCTCCTTCAAAAGATAGGAAAAGAACCATCTCCTGATGAGATTGCAGAAGGGCTAAATTGGCCAGTAGAAAAGGTGCAGGAGGTCTTAAGAATTTCCCAGGAGCCAATCTCCCTTGAAACCCCTATTGGAGATGAAGGAGACACTTGCCTTTCGGACTTCATTGAAGATAAAAGTATTGCCTCTCCTGCAAATTTAACTACATTCTTCCTTCTTAGGGAAGAAATAGAGGGGGTTTTTTCGTCCCTTTCCTTCCAAGAGGCAAGGGTATTGAGCTTAAGATTTGGCTTGGAAGATGGTTATCCCCATACATTGGAAGAGGTTGGGATGAAGTTTAATGTTACAAGGGAGCGTATTCGCCAGATTGAGGCAAAGGCATTAAAAAAGCTTCAACATCCACTAAGAAGTAAGAAACTAAAGGATTATCTTGACCTTTAAAAACTCAAAATGCAAAACTCTTTACATTACATTTTGATTTTTGGTATTTGATTTTTAGTATGTGTTTAGCTAGGTGAGAATAAAATGGGAAATAGGCACTTAAGGCACAAAGGCACAGAGTTTATTTGTTACTTGCTTTCTTTGTGCCTTTGCCCCTTTGTTCCTTTGTGCCTAGCTATAGGGTAGCTAAACACATACGATTTTTATAATGGATAAACCCATAGGTATTTTTGATTCTGGGATTGGTGGAGTTACCGTTTTGAAGGAGATTATAAGAATGCTTCCTCAAGAGGATATTATTTATTTTGGTGATATTGCAAGGAGTCCATATGGCTCAAAATCAGAATCTTTGGTTATCAAATATGCAAATCAAGCCCTTTCCTTTCTCCTTTCACAGGATGTAAAGCTTGTTGTTATAGCTTGCAATACCGCAAGCTCTGTTGCTATTAAAAGCCTATCCCAGAGATTTCCCTATATCATTGATGTCATAGGGCCTGCTGTTTCTGAAGCAATAAAGCTTGGGAAAACAATTGGTGTTATCGGCACAAGAAGGACGATT
>JBFMED010000184.1:0-2298 GCA_040753475.1 bacterium | reverse complement strand
AGGAGAGGACAAGAGAAATTGGGATAAGGAGGGCTTTGGGTGCAAGACAGAAGGATATATTTGCCCAGTTTTTAATCGAGGCTTGTATGATAAGCTTAATAGGAGGGATAATTGGGATTATAATTGGAATTATCGGTACAAATATATTAGCATTAACCTTTAACATACCATTATTGATAAATTTGTGGTTTATAATATTGGGGTTTATGGTATCAATTTTGGTGGGGATATTTTTTGGAGTCTATCCCGCTAAAAGTGCATCCTCTCTTTTTCCCATTGAGGCATTAAGGTATGAGTAAGTTTTTTGTGTTTTTCTTCCTTCCCCCCCTTGTTTTAGGAAGCTCATTGGAGGACTTTATAACCCTTGCCATAGAAAACAACCAAGAGCTTAAAATAGAGAGACTTGCATTGAATAAACAGGAATTCTCATTCAAAAAGGCAAGAAAGGCCGAGTTTTATCCGGAGGTTTCCCTTTCTCTTAGCGCATCCGAAGCAAAGGAAACTGTTGAGCTAAAGGATGAAGAGGGAAAGGAATACAAGCAGACAACAAAAACAAAACAAAAGCCTACATTAGAAGCAATAACAGGCATATCAAGACCACATCCCTTGGGGGGAAAGCTTAAGCTAAACCTTAAGCTATCGGGTGTTATAGACGAGAAGGACAAGGAAAAAGGGGAACTTTCCCTTGAATCAGAAGAGCCTATTTCTCTTTATCAAAGAAAGGTTATAAAAGAGCCATTATTGGATGAAAAGGAAGATCTCTTACTTTCTGAAATAAGCCTTAATAAAAAAATAGAGGATTTAATCTATAATGTCATTTCATCCTATTGTGAATTGCAAAGGCTTTCATCCTCTATTATGGTAAAAGAAAATGAATTTAATGACCTAAAAGACACATTAGAGATAGCAAAGGCAAAGCTTGAGAAGGGGATAATCCCCGAGCTTGATGTATTTCAAATCTCTGTCTCTCTTAAAACCTGCGAGATAGAGCTTTCTTCCTTAAGAAGGGAAAGGGAAGAAAAATGGGTAAGGTTTCTTTATCTTTTGGGGACATCCTCAGCTAGATTAGAAATAAAAGATTGCAATTGGAATGAAAGGATTAAAAGATTGAAAGAGCTAAAGATTGAAAGAAGGGAAAACAACCTTGAGCTTAAAATAAAAAATATAGAGATAGAAAGGGCAAAGAGGGCGCTAAAAGAGGCAAGGGCAGAAAATGCGCCCATTTTTGTTCCCTCCTATACAATTACAATAGATGAGATAAAGAAGCAGATTGCAGGTTGTCAGGTTATCTCTCCTATTTCTGGGGTGGTTAAAAAAATAAATGTTGAAAAGAATACAAAGGTTGAAATTGGAAGCATCCTTTTATCTCTTGCCACCACCGAAGGGCTTGTGGCAAAGGGCTCTTTAAAAGAGGCAAACTTTTTTCTTATAAAACCCTGCCAAAAGACAGAGTTATATTCAGAAAGCCTAGGGAAAAGGTTTAAAGGGGTTATCCTTAAGGTTACCTCTGCTTCTACAAAAGACCAAAAGGAAGAACAAGAGGGATGGGAGATGGTTTCCTTAATTGAAAATCCTCAAGGGCTAAGGGAAGGTATGGAGCTATCTTGTGAGGTGATTATAAAAGAAAATCCAAAGGAATCCCTGGTCATCCCACCCGAGGCATTATATGAGGAGGATTCTGTTTTAGTGGTTGAAAAAGGGAAGATAAAGAAGAAGAAAATAGAGGTAGGTGAGTCAACCACAGATAGCATTGAGGTTTTATCAGGGGTAAAAGAGGGTGAGAAAATTGTTATCCAATATGAGGAGGAATTAAAGGAAGGAATGAGGGTAAAGGTGAGATGATTGAATTAAAAAACATCAGCAAAACCTATTTTTTAAAGGCATCAAGGGTTGAGGCATTAAAAAATGTTTCCCTTGAGATAAAAAGGGGTGAATTTATCTCTATAATGGGTCCGTCTGGCTCTGGAAAGTCAACCCTTCTTTCCATTATTGGCTGCCTGGACATTCCAACCTCAGGGACTTACATCCTTGACAGCAAAGAGGTTTCCTCATTATCGGATGATGAGCTATCTTTGGTAAGAAATGAAAAGATTGGCTTTGTCTTTCAGGCATTTCATCTTTTACCAAGGTTTTCTGCCTTAGAGAATGTAGCCCTTCCCTTAATCTACAAAGGGGTTTCAAAGAAACAAAGGGAAGAGAGGGTAAGATTTTGTCTTTCAGAGGTAGGATTAGAGGATAGGGCAATTCATAATCCATCTGAATTATCGGGCGGAGAGCAACAAAGGGTTGCTATTGCCC
>JBFMED010000183.1:0-8024 GCA_040753475.1 bacterium | reverse complement strand
CCCCTGTCCCCTCCCCTAACCTGAGATTAAGATCCAAAAGGGGATTTAGGCCCAGCTTATCTAAAATGATCTTATGTCCTTTCTCTACTGAACAGTGGGCGGCAAATAGGTAATCTTTAACCTTTGGCTCCAGGCCAACTGCAATCAAGGCGGCTGCTCCTGAGATAAACCCATCGATGACGACTGGTATCTGGTGGGCACATCCTGCCAGGATTACGCCGGCCAATCCTCCAATCTCAAAACCACCAACCTTTGCCAGGACATCTATCGGATCATTGGGATCAGGTTGACTGATCTCTAAGCTCTTCTCAATAACCTTAATCTTATTGGCAAGAAGATCATCCCCTATCCCTGTACCTCTACCTGTCACTTTTTCAACGGCCTGACCAGTCATTGCAGCCACAATGGCAGAAGAGGGAGTAGTATTGGCAATCCCCATATCACCAGTCCCTACAATATCGATTCTTCCTTCTTCCTCAAAGACCTCAATCCCTGCCTCAATCGCCCTTATCGCTTCCTCTCTGCTCATCGCAGGCCCTTTAGCAATATTTTTGGTTCCATACCCAATCTTTTTGTTTTTTAGTTTTGAGTTTTGAGTTTTTAGCTCTTCTGCTACTCCCATATCTACAACTACCACCTCAGTTCCTGCATGCCTGGCCAGAACATTTATTCCCGCACCACCTGCCAGGAAATTATAGACCATTTGAGGCGTAACTTCTTGAGGGAAAGCAGAAACCCCCTCCTCTGCTACTCCGTGGTCTCCTGCCATAGTGAAGATTACCTTTCTTTTAAGATCAGGCTCTCTATTACCTGTAATCCCTACCACCCTATTGGCCAACTCCTCCAATCTTCCCAGACTCCCCTGAGGCTTGGTCAGGTTATCTGACCTTCTCTGGGTCTCTTCCATCAACCCAAGATCAATCGGTTTGATCTTCTCTAAAGTCTTCTTCAGCATTTTTACCTCCTTTAATCTTAACTGGTATCCCTGCTACCATAAGATAGACCTCGTCTGCTATCTGGGCCATCTGCTGATTCACCACTCCAGCCATATCTCGAAACTCCCTGGCCAATCTGTTATCTGGCACAATGCCAGATCCAACCTCATTAGAGACAACAATTGCTGTTTTCCTAACCTTCTTTAGGGCACAAAACAGATCCTTGCTTGCCTCTACTACATCCATTTTGGCCTCCATTAGATTGGCGATCCATAAGGTGAGACAGTCAACAATAATCACAGGTGTGGAAATCTTGGCAATTGCCTTAGGCAGATTTAGGCTTTCTTCGATCGTGTGCCACTCCTTTGGCCGCATCTTTTTATGCTCTTCTATTCGTTCTCTCATCTCACTATCATCAGGGATGCAGGTAGCAACAAAGGTGACCTCACCACCTATCTCCTTGGCCATTTCAAGTGCATACTTGCTCTTTCCACTCCGTGCACCGCCAGTGATAAAGATCTTTTTCATCTTAAGGAACAAATCGCATCCATTACAAATCAAATTTAAAGCCGCCATAGAATGATCTTCCTTCCGTTCCATAGCCAGACACTTCTTCATAGGAAGCATCAAAGAGATTTTCTATCCTTCCTTTAAATGTAAAGCCATCTGATATTTTCCATAAATAGCCTAGATTAAAGATTTTATATTCAGGAAGGGGAATATTTCCATAATCTATCCTTTCTCCAACATAGATTGTATCAATGTATAAAGAGAGGCTTTTTAAAACCCAGATTAAAGAAAGGCTTAATCTTTTTTCTGGTCTTAACAGAAGCCTCTTTCCCGTAGAATTGTCATTTGCCTTTGTAAGAAGGGTGTAATTAGCTAAAATAGAGGTGTCTTTGCTTGGCTTTAAAGAGATGCTAATCTCATTTCCCTCTGTGGTTGCACTTCCAATATTTCTGTATGTGCCTTGAAATGTTATAGGGTCGGTATAATAAACAATAAGGTTTTCAAAGTCATTCTTGAAATGAGTTGCCTTAAATGAAAAATTTCTCTTTTTAAGCTCAATTCCCAGCTCAAGGCTTTCAGATTCTTCAGGCTTAAGGTTTGAATTCCCACCAAGGAACCCCCAAGCCGGATTGGCCGGGGCATATAATTGAAAAAGTGAGGGTGCTTTAAATCCTTTTGCCCAAGAAAGCCTTAACATTACATCATCTTTTGATAGCAATGACGAAACCTGATATGTATCCTTGCTCCCAAAGACTGTATCGTCAACCCTTCCACCAAAGCCAAGTCTTAATGGCTTAAGGCTTATTCTATTTTGAAGATAGGCTGCCTTGTTTTCCCTTTTTTTGTTTATATCTTTTGTCTCACAAAACTCCTCTTCATAGTTTCCTCCAAAAGCAAGTTCATTGTTTTTAAATGAAAGATTGTTCTGCCAATCTATTATCTTTGTCCTCCCTAGGTATGTCTCTATTGGCTTATCTCCCTCATTATTTTCCCTTTTTGTTTCACAAATGGATGCTTTAACGCAATTCCTCCAACCATTGAATAGAGAATAATCAACCTTTGAGGAAAATATTGTATTCCTAAAGGATTCTTTATTGTCCAAATCGTCAACCATACCTACACCCCAAAGATACCCATCATACTCGCTTTCTCCCTTTGTGTTTCTAATGTTTGTTTCCATCTTAAACAAAGGGCTGAATTCATATTCAAGGGAAAAACCTGCAAGGAGATTGCTATATCCATCGCTTTCCTTTCCAATTTTTGCGGCAGATATTCCTGATGTCTCAAGATATGAAGATATTACATTATAACCCAGTTTCCCTATTCTTCCTCCATTTTCTATACCTACCTTTATTGTCCTTAAGCTTCCTCCCTCCATGGTAAGGCTTGTTCCCTTCTTTTTCTGGGTTACAATATTTATTAGCCCTCCCATTCCATCAGAACCATAGAGCACCCCAGATGGACCATAAAGCACCTCAATTTGAGAAATATCATCAAGCATAATATGTGAAATATCCGGCTCTCTACCCATCTTACTTGGGTCATTTATCTTTACGCCGTCAATCATAACAATGGTATGCTTTGAATCACCGCCTCTGATAAAAATAGAAGAGCTTTTCCCAATTCCTCCCCTCTGGCAAACATTTATAGAGCTAAAAGCCTTAAGAAGCTCAACCAATGTCTTACAACCAGAGGCCTCTATCTCATCCCTTGTAATTACCCTGATTGTGCTTATTGCCTCTTCAAGGGTTGTTTTGACCCTTTCTGCTTTTACCACAATCTCTTCCCCTACCACGGTTATCGTCCCATTTTCCCCAAAAATGCTACATCCTATCACTAGGAATCCTAACAAAATTCTTTTCATTCTCTTTCCTCCTTTACAACAAAAAACCCAACCTTCAAAGATTGGGTATTTCTCTTCTTTTCCCCTTCTTGGAAGGTACTTACCAGAATAGGCAATAGACCGGGCTACCTACTGAATTGTAAATTTTAAATTGTAAATTTTAAATTTTATCCTTTTTCAATTTACAATTTTTAAGGATTACCGTTGCCAGACAGCACTCTTACTCTCACAGAGATTTCCTTTGCCTATCCGGTTTTATCCCTCTATTATTTATGGTGGTTCATCACAAGAAGTACAACCCATTTTTATCACCTCCTTACTATGCTACACTAACCTCTTTTAATCCGTCAATATCTTTTTTCAATTTTAGAACCTCCTTCTCAAGCCATCTTTCCCTCGTTGTTATCTCATTGTAATGCTTCATACTCATAGGCCTTTCCTGCTTTGCAAGCCACAAAACAGAAGCAACCATTACACCGATAAGGCCAATGATGCTTGAAAGTAAAATATAAAGCCAATGGAACAGCTTATCTACTGCTTCAAACCTTTGATCTACTGCTTCAAATTTAAGATTCATCTCCTGCCTTAATGCACCAACCTCCCTTTGCACCTCCTCCCTTACAATCTTTCTTATCTCCTCAATATCACTTTTTGAAAGCTCGGAAAATACAGGAAAAGAAAGAAAAAAAACCAATAAAATCAAAAATCTTTTCATAATTCAAGCCAGGAATGGCAATATAAGGATTCGTTTTTTAAAACCCTTATTGTTTTTTCTAATTTAATTTTCTTTTCCTGTGAGGTTTTGGCAAGATAGCCATCTACAGAACCCTCTTTTTTAATCCCAGATACTGTCTCCATAAAATCATCGTCTAATACATTCACAATAGCAGAGTATATCCCCGCCTGATGACTAATACAAAATGCACCTTGATTCATAATAGACCTCAATTCTAAAGAGGGAATTCCTTGTGAAACATTTGATAATCCGCAGGTTGATTTACAAGGGGGGTCAAATAAAGAGGGAAGAATTTCAAGAAATTCTCTGAAATATACAACCTGCTTTTGGTCAACGGTTACTGTAAACATTACAGGGTCAATAAAGATTCTATCATTAGAAATGCCAAGTGTATTTGATTTTTCGGTAATCATTAAGGCAAGGCTTACCCTCTCCTCAACATCCCTTGGAAGCCCAGCATCTGTAAGAAGGAGACAAATGATGTTACAATCATATTTGGCGGCTTGTGGAAGCATTTTTAAAAGACGCTCTTCCTGGCAGGAGGCAGAGTTTATAAGGGGTCTTTCCTTGCATAAAGAAAGCCCTCCCTCCATTGCCTCAGGGTTTGTTGTATCAAGGGACAATGGAAGCTTTGAAACCTCTTGTATTGTTTCAACAATCCAAGACATAAGCTCTTTTCCCTCCTTTCTTGCAGGGCCAATATTTACATCCAGCATATCGGCGCCCTTTTCCTCTTGCAAGAGAGCCAATTCTTGAATTGGCTTCTTATCCCTGTTCCTCATCGCTTCCCCTATCTTTCGTGAGGTGATATTAATGCTTTCTCCAATTAAAATCATAAATTTATTTTATTCTTAAATTTAAGTTTTGTCAATAAATTTATGTATTATGTAGTTACAATATCAAAATAACATCCTTGACTTCTTCTTTGCTAAAGGTTAATATATCATTTATGAAAAGATTGTTTTTGCTGTTTATGGTAGGAGCAAGCCTCTGTTATTCAATAAAGGTTTCTCCAAAAAAGGGAGGGGTAGGTGTATATGAGGAAAAGGGGACAGAGACAAGGATAGGAACCCTGCTTGGAAAAGCAAAGGTTTTAGAGAAATCTGGAGCCTGGACAAAGGTAAATCTTACAGGCTGGGTTCTTTCTTCTTTAATTCAGGAGGTAAAACCCTGCAGGGCAAGGATTAAAACAAATATGGGCGAGATTGTCCTGGAGCTATTCTCTGAAGAAGCACCAAACACCGTAGAAAACTTTGTAAAGCTTGCTGAAAGCGGGTTTTATAATGGTGTAATCTTCCACAGGGTTATTCCTGGCTTTATGATTCAGGGAGGGGATCCCACAGGAACAGGGGGTGGAGGTCCAGGCTATGTGTTTGCCGATGAATTCCATCCAGAGCTAAAGCACGATAAACCAGGGATTCTCTCTATGGCAAATGCAGGGCCTAATACAAATGGCTCTCAATTCTTTATTACCGTAGCACCCACGCCCTGGCTTGACGGAAAGCATAGCATCTTTGGTCAGGTTATAAAGGGAATGGATGTTGTTAAAAAAATATCTGAGGTTCCTCGTTCTGAGAGAGACAAACCCTTAAATGATGTCATAATGGAAAAGGTAACCATAGAAAAACCTTAAATCCTAAATCCTAAATTTTATGTGTGGCATCTGCGGAAAATTAAACCTTAACGGCTCTTTTGTTGACAAATCCCTCTTAGAAAGAATGACGGATGTCCTCTCCCACAGAGGGCCTGATGATTCTGGGATATACATTAAACAGGAAATTGGGCTAGGACACAGAAGGCTTTCCATCATTGACCTCTCCTTTGGACACCAGCCAATGTCAAATGAAAATGGAAAGATATGGATTGTCTATAATGGCGAGATATATAATTTTCAAGAGCTAAGGGAAAATCTTATAAAAAATGGCCATTCCTTTAAAACCCATTCTGATACAGAGGTAATCATCCACCTTTATGAGGATTATGGAATTTCCTGTGTCAAGCAATTAAGGGGTATGTTTAGCTTTGCTATATGGGATGATGAGAAAAAAAGGCTATTCCTTGCCAGGGATAGGCTTGGAAAAAAACCCCTGGTTTGGACAAAGCAAAATAGCTCATTTCTCTTTGCCTCTGAGATAAAATCTATTCTTTGTGATAAAGAAATTCCAAAAGAAATAGACCCAATTGCCATCCACCATTATTTAAGCTATGGATATATCCCATCGCCTTTGACAATATTTAAAGGAATAAATAAGCTTCCTCCTGCATCCTATCTTGTCTTTGAGAATGGGGAAATAAAAATTGAAAGGTATTGGATGCCAGAATATAAGCCAAAACTTAAGATAGGCGAAGATGAGGCAGTTAAAGAGATTTTAAGGCTTCTTAATGAGGCTATAAAATTAAGGCTTATCTCTGATGTTCCTCTGGGTGCATTCCTTTCAGGTGGAATTGATTCGTCAACCATTGTGGCTATGATGGCGAGGTTAATGGACAGGCCGGTTAAGACATTCTCTATTGGCTTTTGTGATGAGGATTTCTCAGAGCTAAATTTTGCAAGGATTGTCTCAAAAAAATTTCAAACCGAGCATAATGAATTTATGGTAAAGCCCGATGCTATAGATATCCTTCCCAAGCTTGCGGTGTTTTACAATGAGCCTTATGCTGATTCATCTGCCATTCCTACCTACTATCTTTCACAGATGACCAGAAAGTATGTAACGGTTGCCTTAAATGGTGATGGTGGAGATGAATTGTTCGCAGGTTATGACAGGTATCAGGCATTAAAACTTTCCTTGTTTTACGATAAGATTCCAAAATTTATAAGGGATGCAATCTTTGGGATAGCAAAAAACCTTCCTGAGGGAGGAGGGAGGAATGATATTATCCGCAAGCTAAAGAGGTTTTTGGGTGCTATGTCAGAGGAACCAAGAAGAAGGTATGGAAGGTGGATGACTAGTTTCAAGAACGATGAAAAGCAAGGGCTTTATTCTTCTTGGATGAAGGAAGAAACAAAAGATATTGATTCCCTTGACCTTCTTCTTTCTTGTTATAATACAGCTTTGACCGATGACTTCCTTGAGGCAACTTGTTTTACCGACCTTATGATGTATCTTCCCGATGACCTTCTTATTAAGGTTGATATTGCCTCTATGGCGAATTCCCTTGAGGCAAGAAGCCCATTTTTAGATAGTGAGCTTGTTGAATTTGTCTTGCATCTTCCATTTGATATGAAGCTTAAGGGAAATAAAAGCAAGTATATCCTGAAAAAGGCTATATCAAATATCCTTCCCAAGGAGATTCTTAACCGGGGTAAAATGGGTTTTGGGGTTCCTATTGGCCGGTGGTTTAAAAACGAGCTTAAAGGGTATATCTATGAGGTTTTATTAAGTGAAAAGGCAAAAAATAGGGGATACTTTAATATAAGTGAGGTAAAGAGGCTCCTTGATGAGCATACAAGCGGAAAAACAAACTACGGCTATCCCATCTGGACACTTCTATTTCTTGAGGTATGGCACAATGTTTTTGTGGATTGAACCTTTAAGCCCCTCCGTTCCATTATAGTATCCTTCATAATTGTTCAGAAATACTATGGAAATTTAAGATTTATGATTTATTAAATAGAACCGTCCCCTTTTATTAAATCATCGGGGATATCCATATTTGACCAAACATGCTGGATGTCCTCATTTTCTTCCAGTGCCTCAATAAGCCTTAAAACCTGCTTTGCTCCCTCTTTATCTATTTTTATATAGCTGGAAGGAACCATTTCTATCTCAGCATATTTTATATGAGCATCCCTATTTTTAATCTCGGCCTTTGCCTTTTCAAAAATTCCTATCTCTGTATAGACCTCATATTCGCTATCCTCTGTTTTTATGTCCTCACAACCCAAGGAAAGGCCTAGCTCAAAAAGGGAATCCTCAGAAATGCTTGATTTTTCTATTTGCAGAACACCCAATTTTTTAAACATCCAGGAGACACAGCCTGTTTCACCCATATTTCC
>JBFMED010000182.1:0-12013 GCA_040753475.1 bacterium | reverse complement strand
AGCTTTCTGAGGAAGATAAGCTTATGGTTGAAAGGGCAAGGAAGATTCAGAAATTCTTCTCCCAGCCATTCTTTGTGGCAGAGGTATTTACCGGAAGGAAGGGAAGGTATGTTCCCATCAAGGAAACCGTTGCCGGGTTTAAGGCGATTATAGATGGAGAGCTTGATGATGTTCCTGAGCAGGCATTCTATATGGTTGGAAATATTGAGGAAGTTAAAGAGGAATACAAAAAATTTAAGATTTAAGAATTAGGATTTAGGAATTAGGGATTTTGAATCAATCGTTTTAAATCATAAATCCTAAATTTTAAATCCTAAATTAAGAAGATGGAGGTTGAACTTGTAAGTAAGGAAGGGATTTTGTTTAAGGATAAAGCAGAACAAGTGGTTGTTCCAGGAGAGACGGGATATATGGGCATTTTAGAAAATCACACACCCCTTCTTTCAACCCTTAAAAAGGGAAAAATAATGATTGATAAAAATGGATTTGATATAAATTCTGGGTTTATTAAGGTATCTGATAATTATGTAATTATTCTTAAAGAAAAATGAAATTATCTGAAATTCTTTCAAAGGACAATTTGGTTCTTAATCTTAAGTCAAAGAAGAAGGATGATGTTTTAAAGGAGATGGTAGCATTTCTCTCAAAGAATAACGAAATTGATGAGAATGAGGTTTTGAAAGGGATTATGGTAAGGGAGGAGGTAATGAGCACAGGCTTAGGTCAAGGTGTTGCTATTCCCCATACAAAGGCAGAAAGCACAAAGGATATTGTGGTTTTATTTGGAAGGCTAAAGGATGGAATTGATTTTAAAAGCATAGATGGAGAGCCTGTTTATTTAATATTTATGGTTGTTGTCCCACAGGATGCCACTGTTTCCCAAATAAAGATATTGGCAAGAATCTCAAGGCTTCTTAAGCACAATTATATCAGGGAGAAGCTTAAGGTATTAAAAACAAAGGAGGAAATTATTAATTTTATTAGCCAAGAAGAGGAAAGACACCTTCCACATTAAAGATTTAGGATTTAAGATTTAGGATTTAATAAGGAGGAAACAAATGGAACAACAAAAGAAACAAGCATTAGAGATTGCCCTTTCCCAAATTGAGAAGAATTTTGGTAAAGGGGCAATAATGAGGCTAGGGGATAGCAAGGCAAAGATGGATGTCTCGGCTATTCCTACCGGTGCATTAACCTTGGATATGGCAATTGGGGTAGGAGGGGTTCCAAGGGGAAGGGTAGTTGAGGTATTTGGCATGGAATCATCGGGAAAGACAACCCTTTGCTTAAGCATATTAGCCCAGGCACAAAAACAAGGTGGTGTTTGTGCATTTATTGATGTAGAGCATGCCTTAGACCCAAGCTATGCCAGGAAGGTTGGGGTTGATGTGGATAATCTATTAGTCTCCCAGCCAGATACAGGTGAGCAGGCATTAGAGATTGCCGAAAATCTTGTTCGCTCAGGTGCAATTGATGCGATTGTTATAGATTCTGTAGCTGCTCTGGTTACCAAGGAAGAGATAGAGGGAGAGATGGGAGATAGCCATATTGCCCTACAGGCAAGGCTTATGTCTCAAGCATTAAGGAAGCTTACCTCAGTTATCTCAAAGTCAAAGGCCGTGGTTCTCTTTATCAACCAATTAAGGCAAAAAATAGGGGTTATGTTTGGACCTTCTGAGACAACACCCGGTGGCCATGCCCTAAAATTCTATTCTTCAGTTCGGCTTGATATGAGAAGGAAGGAGAATCTAACCAAAGGCGATGAAATTATCGGCTCTAGGGTAAGGATAAAGGTGGTAAAAAACAAGGTTGCTCCACCCTTTAAGGATGCCGAGATAGAGATTTATTATAACGAAGGCATATCCTATGAGGCATCCCTCATTGATTTAGGCCTAGAAAGGGGAATAATCCTCCAAAAGGGTGCATTCTATTCCTACAAGGAGAAAAGTATTGGTCAGGGAAGGGAGAATGCAAGAAATTTCCTAAAGGCAAACAAAGAGATTGCAAGCTCAATTGAGAAGGAGGTAAGGGAGAAATCAGCTAAATGAAATAATTATGAACGATTATATGCCAATAAAAATATATGCAAAAGATATAAAGCAAGACGATACCGCAATTCAACGATTATTTTCTTTATACCCTAAAGAGGATATTTATTTTGAATTAAGTAATAATAGCCTGATTATACACTTACGGGAATTAGATTTCTTTAATTTCAAAAGGAATATCCAATTGCTGGTAAAAAATTCAAATGGTGATAGCGCTAAATTGTTATATTTCGCATTTTAAGGAGAATTTTAAAATGAGCAAGTCTATTATTCGTGAGAGGGTTATGGACGAGATTAAACTTATCCCTGAGTATAAATTGTCTGAGGTATATGATTTTATTCACTATTTCAGGATAGGTTTCCAGGGGTCAAAAAGAACTATCGACCAGATAATGAAATTTGCTGGTTGTTGGCAAGATATGCCAGGCGATACCTTCAATGATTTTTTTAAAGAAATAAATGAACGCAGAAACAAAGCTTTTATAGAAAGAAGAAACAATGAAACCAGCGTTGGTTGATACCGACATCCTGTCTCTGTTTTTTAGAAACAACCATAATGTTGCCTCAAATGTTAAACAATACCTTACACAATATAAAAAAATAACCATCAGCATTATTACCTACTACGAAATTCTTAGCGGTTTAAAGTACAGGGACGCACTAAAACAATTGGATTCATTTTTGAGATTTGCAAATCATAATATTATTCTACCTTTGACCGAAGAATCAATTATTATTTCAGCGGATTTATATGCCAATTTACGAAAGGCAGGAAAACCGATTGATGATATAGATATCTTAATCGCAGGTATTGCTCTGTCAAACAATCTTATTTAAAATTTAAAATCTAAAATTTACAATTTACAATATAAATAAAGCACTTTATCAAAGGAAGCTCAACACATACAAAAAATCTTGATTCTTATATATCTATATGATATACTTTTGATATAGGGGGTGATAGGGAATGCGGGTTATGGATAAAAGGATAAATAGTTAATCTGCCAGCAAAGCTTTATGAAGATATCAAAAAGATTGCAGAGGGGGAATATAAATCAATTTCTGGCTTGATATATGAAAGATACTATAAATATCTCCCTTACAAAAGAGGAAATAGATAAAATTTGTAAGGCAATTAAAAGAGAGCCAACGATTACCGAGCTTTATATCTTTAATGCTGAATGGAGCGAGCATTGTTCTTATAAAAGCTCTCGGAAGGCTTTAAAGATGCTTCCAACAAATGCACCGAATGTAGTTTTAGGCCCTGGTAGCGATGCTGGAATTGTTAGGCTACATGGTAAATATTGCCTGGTTGTCTCCCATGAATCCCATAACCATCCCTCCCAGGTTTTGCCCTATGAGGGAGCAGCCACAGGTGTGGGTGGGATTGTCAGGGATATAAATTGTATGGGTGCGGAGGTAATAGGTGTTTGCGATTCCTTAAGGTTTGGAAATAATGAATATATCATAAAAGGTGTAATTGAGGGAATTGGTGGATATGGGAATCCCCTTGGTGTTCCAAACCTAGGAGGTGATACATATTTTTCTTCCTTATTCAATGAGAATTGCTTGGTAAATGTGGTTGCCTTAGGTCTTGTTGAGGAAGATTTTATCATTCATTCAAAAATTCCCGAGAAGGCAAGGGATATTCCTTATTCCATTGTTATAATTGGAAAGCCAACCGACCCATCGGGATTTTGTGGTGCATCCTTTGCCTCAGAGAGGCTTAAAAGCACAATGGAAAGGAAGGAGTCAGTTCAGGTTCCCGACCCATTTCTAAAAAATGTCCTCTTTAAGGCAAATCGGGAGCTATTTAAGCTTATCAGGGAAAAGAATATTGAAATTGCCTTTAAAGATTTGGGCGGAGGAGGCCTGGCTTGTGGAACATCAGAGATTGCAGGAAATTTTGGTATTGAAATTGAGCTTTCCTTAGTTCCTCAAGTGAAAGGGCTTTTACATGAGGTCATTGCTTGCTCTGAAACACAGGAAAGGTTTGTAATGGCAATTCCAGATAAAATTATTCCTGATGTCTTAAAAATTTACAATGAAACCTGGGAATTACCCAATATCTCAGAGGGTGCAAAAGCTGCTGTGATTGGAAGGGTAATAAAAGAAAAAAGGTATATCTTAAGGCAGAATAATGAAATTGTTTGCTCTCTACCAATAGATTTTTTAACCTCTGGAATAGCTTATTTTCGAGAAGAAAAACCTATTGTATATAAAGAAAAAGAGCCAGATTTTAAGATGCCAGATTTAAAAGAGGCAATCTTAAATGTTCTCTCCCATCCAAATATCAGTTCAAAAAAATGGGTCTATAGCACATATGATATGGAGGTTCAAGGAAAAACAGTGATAAGACCAGGGGAGGCAGATGCAAGCCTTATCGCACCTTTGATTGATAAGGGGATTCCTGTCGGTGTTGCTGTTTCTTGCGATGGAAACCCATTTCAGGGGCAAATTGACCCCTATTGGCAGGCGATAAATGCAGTGGCAGAAGGGATGCGGAATGTCGCATCCATTGGTGCAACCCCTGTTTGCATTACCGATTGCCTGAATTATGGAAACCCTGAAAAGCCTGAGATTTTCTGGCAATTTAAAGAGGGGGTAAGGGGCATTGCTGATGCTTGTAAGGGGCTATGGCTTAAAGATTATCCAAAATACCCAACCCCGGTTGTCTCGGGAAATGTAAGCTTTTATAATGAGGGTTTTTCAAAGATTGATATTCCTCCCTCACCCATTATTGCTTGCTTTGGAATAATTCAAGATATAAGCAGGGCAATTACCATGGAATTAAAAGAGCCGGGAAATCCCCTGTTCCTTATTGGAGAGAGAAAGGATGAATGTGGAGGTTCTGTTTATTACCAAACCCTTGGGTTTATAGGAAAGAATATTCCAAAACCAGAGCTTCTTAAAGAAAGGGAGAATATCCATAAAATAATTGAGCTAATCTTGGATGGCATAATCCTTTCCTGCCATGATATATCAGATGGCGGGATGATTACAACAATAATTGAAATGAGCTTATTGGGCAATCTTGGGGCAGAAATTACCATTGAAGGAATTGGCGATATTAGAGAAGACAAAAGGCTTTTTTCTGAAACACCTGGGTTTATTTTGGAGGTAAAAAAGGGAGGGGAGGAAAAAATAAAAGAATTAAAAGAAGCATACCACATTGGCTCTATTATCTCGGAAAAAAGGTTAGTGATTGAAGGCTTAGTGGATATTTCTTATAGATATACTGAAAATCAATTGAATTTCAAGTATTGTATGTGTATGAAAGAAAAAAAGAAATTCTAAATCCAAAATTAGGGATTAGGGATTTAAGGATTGGTAAATTCAATTCCTAACCCCTAATTCTTAATCCCGAACAATGATTACTTGAAAACCAATTTTGTTTGGGTATAATACTTTGATTAAATGAAAAAGCTTATAATTGGCGGATTGTTTGGGATTTGCGCGGGTTTAATAGCTATATTTCTTTCTAGCGACCAAGGTTATCTTTTTCAAAACCTCTTTAGAAACTTTGAATATATCTCTTTGGATACTCGTTTTAAATTTAAAGGAACAAAACCGAAGGACTCTATTGATGATATTGTTATAGTTGATATAGACAACCAAAGCATGGATGAACTTGGAAGATGGCAAGATTGGTCAAGGTCTTACTATACAAAGGTAATTGACTATATCTCATCTGGAAAACCAAAGGCTATTGCTCTTGATATCCTCTTTCCAGAGTATTCAAAAGATAAAAAAGCGGATAATGAGCTTTTTACCTCAACAGAAAAGGTAGGGAATGTTATTCATTCCTTCTATTTTGACCCCAGACAAAGAAGAAAGGAAGAAAATCTTGATCTTATAAGAAAATATACCCTTCCACTTACCAAAGGGAAGTTTTTTGAAAATGCAACAAAGACAATTACCCTTCCAGTACCAGAGATTCAGGAAAAGATGGCAGGATTAGGTTATGATAATAAATATGAAGAGGAGGGCATAGTTAGACACTATAATCTTCTTGCTTCTTATGAGGGAAAATTTAGTCTAGGAGGAAAATCCCTTTACGAAAAGAGGCTTTATCCATCATTAGCCTTTGCTGCTATCCTTCAGGCATTAAAGCTTTCCATTGATAAAATAAAGATAATCCCGGGTAAATGTATCCTTCTTGGAGAAAAAAAGATTCCAATAGATGAAATGGGAAGGATGCTTATTCGCTATCACGGAGAAAGGGGTGTTATAAGATATATCTCATTTTCTACTGTTTTTTTTGAGAAAATCCCAAGAAAGTACTTCGAAGATAAGGTAGTCCTTCTTGGGGGTTCAGCAGAGGGTCTCTTTGATATCACCGCAAACCCTTATGTCTCAGTCTATCCTGGGGTAGAGGTTCATGCAACCGTAATACACAATATCCTTAATAACTATTATCTTCTTAAGACTTCTAAGTGGTTAAGGATGGCAATTATTTTAATATCTGGGATAATTATTGGACTTATTTCATCTGTTTGTTCCCTTAAAAGGGGAGGCATTCTTTCTGGTTTTATTCTTTTTGGCTACATCATTACTGCCTTTATCTTCTTTGAAACCAAAGGCTTATGGCTTGAAATGGTTCCCCCTAGCTTTTCAATGGGTTTTACCTTCCTCACAGTCTGGCTTTGGAGGTTTCAAACCGAGGAGAAGGAAAAAAGGAAGGTGAGGGGAATGTTTTCAAGGTATGTCAGCAAGGATGTGGTTGAGCAGCTTGTCTCTAATCCCGATGCATTTTCTATTGGCGGAAAAAGGGTAGAACTTTCGGTTTTATTCTCGGATATCTGTGGATTTACCACCCTTTCCGAAAAGCTACAAGCAGAAGAGATTGTTTCTTTATTAAATGAATATTTTACCGCAATGAATCAGGTTATCTTTAAGCATAAGGGAACCCTTGACAAATACATTGGCGATGCTATAATGGTTTTTTATGGTGCGCCACTATACCCTGAAGACCATGCCAAGCGAGCGGTTTTAACTGCCCTGGATATGATTAAAGAGTTAAATCGGCTAAAGAAGGAATGGAAGGCAAGGGGTAAGGAGGAGCTTGATATTGGGATTGGCATAAATACAGGCGAAGCTGTGGTGGGAAATATTGGCTCTGATATTCAAACAAATTATACTGTAATCGGCGATGAGGTAAATTTAGCATCCCGGCTTGAGGGAATGACCAGAAAGTATGATGCTCAGATAATTATAAGCAAGGCAACCTACGAGAAGATAAAGGATGAAATCTTGTCAAGGGAGGTAGACCTTATTGTGGTAAAGGGGAAAACAAAGCCAGTGATGATTTATGAGCCAATTGGGCTGATAAATGAGGTAGGGGATGACAAGAAAAAACAGCTTGAGGTTTTCCAAAATGGGCTTTCCCTTTATAAGGAAAAGAAGTGGAAGGAAGCAGCAAATGTATTTTCCACAATTATGGAAGATGGGGTTTCAAGGATGTATTTTATGAGGTGCCAGGATTATATTGTCTCTCCACCTCCTGCTGATTGGGATGGGGTTTATGTTTATAAGACAAAGTAATGGATTTTAAGATGGTGCTTGGTTTGCTCCTTAATGATTTTCAAAAGGAAAATATTCGCTATGGGCTTATCGGTGGCTTTGCCCTTGGTTTATATGGTATTCATCGCTCTACGGTTGATTTGGATTTTCTTGTGCTTTTTGAGGATATTCCAAAGATAGAGAAGATTATGGAAAAATATGGCTATGAATGTGCATTTAAAAGCGAGAATGTCTCCCAATACATCTCGCCCCTTAAACCATTTGGCTTAATTGATTATCTTCACGCTTTTAAAAAAACAGCCGTTGGTATGTTAAAAAGGGCAAAGGAGATAGAGATATTTGAGAAAGAATTAAAGATTAAAGTAATAATCCCCGAAGATATTATTGGCTTGAAAATCCAGGCAGCCGCTAATGATAAAAATAGAGAAGAAAGTGAATATATTGACATTAAGGAGATATTAGGGTATTATAGAAAAAACCTAAATTGGGGGTTAATTGAGGAATATTTTTTAATCTTTGAGCAGAAAGAAAAATTTGAGGGGCTTAAAAGAAGATTTTATGTTGACTAAAGAAGAAGAGAGCGAATTAAGGAAGCTATCTACATCATCTAAATTAAAAAAGGATATGGAAATAGTATCTAAAAATAAGCCCTACAGGGATATAAATAGCTTTTTGGAATTTTTAAAAGGCTATAATGAGCTTATTAGCCATAAGCATAGGCGTTTTAGAAAAATCGTAGATAAAGATATGAGGTTGTAAATGAAGGTAAGCCATTTTAAATTATCAATGTTTCTTGAGTGCCCTTTAAAGTATAAATTTTATTATATTGATGAGCTTAAGGAATATTGCAAGCCAAAGCCATATCACAGCATGGGAATATCAATTCATAGTGCTTTGGAGGAATTCTTTGGTCAAAATGAAAGAAGCTTGGATACCCTCCATAACCTCCTTCGGAAAAATTGGGTAAGGGAAGGATATGTCTCAAGGGAAGAAGAAAGAATGTGGGGGCTTAAGGCATTATCTATACTTAAGGGTTTTTATGAAACCTCAAATGTAGAGATTAACCCAGTAATGCTTGAAAGCGGATTCTCTGTTTGCTTTGATGGGTTTACATTAACCGGAAGGATTGACAGGGTAGATAAGCTACACGAAGGATATGAGGTTATTGATTATAAAACAGGAGAGAAGATGACAAAGGAATCCTGCGATAATGACCTTCAGATGACGATGTATTCCATAGGATTTTATCATACCCATAAGAGCATTCCACATCAACTAACCTTCCATTTTTTAAAGGATAACACAAGGATAACCACAACAAGGAATAAAGAGGATATAGAAAAAGGGATAGGGTTTATCAAAGAAACAGTAGAAAAAATGAAAAACGAAACAAAATTTCATCCTATGCCCAATAGATTCTGTGCCTTTTGCGACTTCACTATCCTCTGTCCTGTATTTATATCCAAATAAAAAATCTCTTTAAAATCTTGACAAAGTATGGATTTCAAGGTATAGTAGAACACATATAATGAATAATGTTTGGGTTGAGATAAACATATCTGCTATTCTTTATAACCTCTCTTGCATTAAAAATATAACATCTTCAAAAATCCTGGCTGTGGTCAAAGCTGATGCCTATGGGCATGGAGCAATTGAGGTTGTAAGGGCTATAAAAGACAAGATTGATATGCTTGGGGTTTTCTCTATTGATGAAGGAATAGCTTTAAGGGAGGCAGGAATAAGGGAAAGAATCCTTATTTTAGGGCCAACCCAAGCCTCTTATGCAGAGAAACTAATCCATTATGACCTTACACCATCTGTATTTACAGAGGAAATGCTTCTTTCATTAAAGGCAAAGAAGCCAATAAATGTTCATATAAAGATAGATACAGGGATGTGGAGGATTGGTGTTCCTTACAACGATGCACCTTTATTTATTGAAAAGGCAATATCCTATCCAAATATCAGAATAGAAGGAATTTTTTCCCACCTTGCAACCTCGTATTTAAAGGATAAAACTTATGCAAATTGCCAATTTGAAAGGTTTTCTTATGTCCTAAAAAGCCTTTCTGAAAAGGGGATAAATATTCCGATGAGGCATATTGCCGCATCTTCTGGAATTTTAGACCTTCCCCTTTTTCACCTTGATATGGTGCGACCTGGAATATTGCTTTATGGCTTATTTCCTTCAAAGGAGGTAGAGAAAAAATTTTTGCCAAAGGAGGCAATGTCCTGCAAGACAAGGATAGCGTTTTTAAGGAGGATTCCAAAAGGCTCGGGAATATCCTATGGTCAAACATATAGAACAGATAGGGAATCTACAATTGCGGTAATTCCTGTAGGTTATTCCCATGGATTAAGGAGGGCATTGTCAAACAAGGGATTTGTCCTTGTAAGGGGAAAGAGGGCAAAAATGGTCGGGACAATATGCATGGATATGACAATGATTGATGTATCTGATATTCCTGATGCCTCTATGGGCGATGAGGTTGTTATATTTGGAAGACAGGGAGAGGCTTTTATTTCCATTGATGAGCTGGCAGATGCTTGCAATACAATAAACTATGAGATAATCACAGGAATAAACCAGAAGGTTCCTAGAATATACAAGGAATGACACAAATATTGTTTGCAAAGAAAGGAATAATTACAGATGAGGTAAAAAGGGTAGCCTTGGAGGAGGAGCTATCTATTGAAACCATTATAGATGGAATAAAAGATGGAACAATTACAATCCCAAAGAACAAGAAAAGAAATATAGAAAAAATTAAAGGCATCGGCAGCGGTTTATTAAAAAAGGTAAATGCAAATATTGGCTCATCAACCCTACTTTCCTCTTTAGAGCTTGAAAGAAAAAAGCTTTATTTTGCTTTAGAAGGAGGGACAGATACAATTATGGATTTGTCTGTGGGAGGAAATATTGACAAAATAAGAAAAGCCCTCATTTCAGAATGTCCTGTTCCTTTTGGCACGGTTCCTATATATCAAGCGGCATCACTTGTTAAAAATATAGAGGATATAACCCCTTCCCTTATCCTTAAGGTAATCGAAAAACAAGCAGAAGATGGGGTTGATTTTATGACCATACATTGTGGCTTAAAGCAGGAATTCTTTCTTTTTCTTGAAAAGAGGCTTATTCCTATTGTAAGCAGGGGTGGAGCAATTATTTACCATTGGATGAAGAAAAAGAAAAAGGAAAATCCATTGTATGAATATTTTGAGGATATTTTAAAGATTGCCTTAAAGTACGATGTTACATTAAGCTTGGGCGATAGCTTAAGGCCTGGATGCCTTGCTGATTCTACAGATTCTAGCCAGATAAAGGAGCTAATACAGTTGGGAGAATTAAGGGACATTGCACACAAGGAAGGTGTTCAGATAATCATTGAAGGACCAGGACATCTTCCACTTAATCATATAAAAGCAAATGTTAAATTGGCAAAAAAGATAACCAAAAATGCACCATTGTATTTGCTTGGACCAATTCCCTGTGATATTGCACCAGGCTATGACCATGTAACCTCTGCCATTGGTTCCTCTTTGGCTGCTTTGTATGGTGCGGATTTTATCTGCTATGTAACACCCTCTGAACACCTTGGCCTTCCTACACCAGATGAGGTAAAAGAGGGTGTAATTTCAGCAAAAATTGCTGGGATTTGTGCTGATATTGCCCTGGGGAAAAAAGGCTTAATTGAAAGAAATATAGAAATGGCTAAGGCAAGGAAGGCTCTTAATTGGAAAAAACAAGAAAGCCTTTCAATTGATCCCAAAAAGGTAAAAAGCTACCACTTAAAAAACAAAGCCTCCTGCACAATGTGTGGCGATTTTTGTGTGTTTAAGATAAAATAATGGCTTTTGAAAGAGAAACAAAAAATTTTTTTAAATACCTTGCTCAAAAAAATTATTCTCTCCATACAATAAGAAATTATGAAATGGATTTAAGGGCATGGTTTTCTTTTTTAAAGGAAAGGGAGGCAAGTTATCATATGGCAAGGGAATATTTGGGAGGCTTGGTAAAGGGGGGTAGAAAAAAAAAGACAATGGCAAGAAGGCTTTCCTCCCTAAGGAGCTTTTATAATTTTCTGTGCATTTATGAGGGGTTAAAGGATAATCCTATATCTGGGTTGCTAACCCCGCGTCTTCCAAAAAACCTTCCGAATTTTCTTGATTTATCCTCTGTTCTTAAATTGATTGATACATCCTCTTTGGGTCGTTTTGGGATAAGGAATAGGGCAATTGTGGAGCTTCTTTATTCAACGGGAATAAGGGTTTATGAGCTTTCGCAATTGAATACATCAGACATTAACCTCTCTGATGAAACAATAAGGGTTGTTGCTAAAGGAAAAAAGGAGAGGCTTGTTCCATTTGGCTCTTATGCAAGGGATTCTTTAATTTCCTATCTTAAAATAAGGGCTTCGCAAGAAGATGCCCTTTTTCTAAAT
>JBFMED010000181.1:0-4393 GCA_040753475.1 bacterium | reverse complement strand
GCAGATGTTTTGTTTCGGACATAGACAATGGATGCGGGATTGCTTCCTACAAGGATTGTAGCAAGGCCAGGGGTTATTCCCTTTTTCTTTAGCTCCTCAATCCGTCCCCTTAATTCAACCCTTATTTCCTCTCCTATTTTCTTTCCATCTATTATTTCAGCCATTCTATTGCTATTTTAGTACGTGTTTAGCTTCTCTTTTAACCAAATTATCATAGCCGTTGTTTAGCTGTCCTATATACCTAGGCACAAAGGGGCAAAGGGACAAAGGCACAAAGTTATTTATCATCTAATTTCATACTTTGTGCCTCTGTGCCTATTTCCCATTTTATTCTCACCTAGCTAAACACATACCTATTTTATATAATAACGCCAAGAAAAGTAAAGAAATTTTTTAATCACATCACACAAGGAGCGGATATTCCAAGCAAAGAAAGCCCATTTTTTGCAACAATCCTTGAGCCATTTATTAAACAAAGCCTTGCTTTTGTAAGAGCTATATCATCTGAGATTACCCTGTGGTGATGGTAATAATTATGGAATATAGAAGCAAGGGTTATAAGATAATTTGCAATCCTGTGTGGCTCAAGGAAAATAGCTGATGCCTTTACCTCATCGGGAAATAAACAAAGATGTGTCATTAGCCTATGCTCCTCCTTCAGGGTTAAAAGGCGATAATCTGGATTTTCTCTTCTGATATTTTTTTTCTCTGCCTCCCTTAAAATAGAACAAGCCCTTGCATGGAGATATTGGATGTAATAAACAGGATTTTCAGCCGATTCCTTCTTTGCCAATTCCAGGTCAAACTCAAGGTGTGTATCAGATTTTTTTGTGAGGAGAAAAAACCTGGTAGCATCCCTTCCAACCTCATCTACAACCTCTTTTAGGGTTATAAACTCACCAGCCCTGGTTGACATAGACACAAGCTCACCCTTCCTCTTCAGGGTTACCAATTGATAGAGGATAATTTTAAGCATATCTGGATTATATCCCATAAGGGAAAGCCCAGATTTTATCCTTTCAATATAGCCATGATGGTCTGTTCCCCACAGGTCTATCAAGAGGTCATATCCCCTCTCAAATTTCTCCTTATGATAGGCAAGGTCTCCTGCATAATATGTTGGTCTTTCATTTCCCCTTACCAGAACCCTATCCTTCTCATCAGAAACACTTGATGTCTTAAGCCATAGGGCATCATCCTTTACATAAGAATGCTCCTTCAATGATGAAAGGAGGTTGCTAACCTTTCTGTTATCATACAAATTGCTTTCATACTCAAATCTATTAAATTCTACACCAAAATTTAAAAGCTCATCCTTTATTCCAGAAAGGATATTTGAATATGCAAATTCTTTAAAATATTCTAATGGCTTATTCCTTGCATCTTCTTTAATCTCCTTTGCAATCCCTATAAGGTAATCACCTTTATAGCCATTCTCTGGAATAGGTAGATTAAGATACCTTGCCCTTAATGATTCTCCAAGCAGGTCAATCTGTGTTCCAACATTGTTGACATAATATTCTCTTTCCACAGAAAAGCCAGAGAATTCAAGGATTCTTGCTATAGAGGAACCATATGCTGCACCCCTTCCATGACCTATATGGAGGGGTCCTGTTGGGTTTGCACTAACAAACTCAATTAAAACCTTTTTTCCTTTGCCAATTAAAAGCCTTCCAAAATCCTCATTTTTATTGAGCTTTTCAATCTCTTGATATAATCTTTCATCCTTTATCCATATATTCAAAAACCCTCCAATTACCTCTATTTTTTCAATATATTTGCCCTCTATTTTTGATTTAAGAAGCTCTGTTGCTTTCTCTGGTTTAATTTTAAGAGAGCCTGCAAGGATAAAGGAAAAATTTGTAGTAAGGTCTCCATATTCCTCCTTTGTTGCTGAGGTAAGCTGTAGCTCTGGAAGCCCTTTTTTTATGTTAAATGAGCCTCCCGCCTTTCTTATATCATTCTCTATCTCCTCTTTTATGGTCATTCCTTTTTTGGCTCTTCGGGTTTAGAGAAAGACCAATGACGAACAGGAAATACACCCTTGCTTTTACATAGGGGACAGAATTTTTCTTCAATATGAACCCTGTAATCTTCTGGGAAATTCTCCATCGTTGAAAGGACAGGATTAGGGGCGGTTTGACCTAAGCCGCAGAGGGAGGATTCCTTTATCAATTTAGCAAGCCTTTTAAGCTCTGGAATGTCTTCTTGCTTTCCTTTTCCTTTGGTTAGACGGGTTAAAATATCAAGCATCTTTTTTGTTCCAATCCGACAGGGCACACACTTTCCACAGCTTTCATTCTGAACAAATTCCATAAAGAACCTTGCAAGCTCAACCATACAATTTGTCTCATCCATAACAATCATTCCGCCTGAGCCCATCATCGCACCTTTTAAAATCAGGCTTTCATAATCAACACCAATGTCAAGGTCTTTTGAAGATAAGCACCCTCCCGATGGCCCTCCAAGCTGAACAGCCTTAAATTCCCTTTCCCCTAAAATCCCCCCACATATTCAAAAACCCTCCAATTACCTCTATTTTTTCAATATATTTGCCCTCTATTTTTGATTTAAGAAGCTCTGTTGCTTTCTCTGGTTTAATTTTAAGAGAGCCTGCAAGGATAAAGGAAAAATTTGTAGTAAGGTCTCCATATTCCTCCTTTGTTGCTGAGGTAAGCTGTAGCTCTGGAAGCCCTTTTTTTATGTTAAATGAGCCTCCCGCCTTTCTTATATCATTCTCTATCTCCTCTTTTATGGTCATTCCTTTTTTGGCTCTTCGGGTTTAGAGAAAGACCAATGACGAACAGGAAATACACCCTTGCTTTTACATAGGGGACAGAATTTTTCTTCAATATGAACCCTGTAATCTTCTGGGAAATTCTCCATCGTTGAAAGGACAGGATTAGGGGCGGTTTGACCTAAGCCGCAGAGGGAGGATTCCTTTATCAATTTAGCAAGCCTTTTAAGCTCTGGAATGTCTTCTTGCTTTCCTTTTCCTTTGGTTAGACGGGTTAAAATATCAAGCATCTTTTTTGTTCCAATCCGACAGGGCACACACTTTCCACAGCTTTCATTCTGAACAAATTCCATAAAGAACCTTGCAAGCTCAACCATACAATTTGTCTCATCCATAACAATCATTCCGCCTGAGCCCATCATCGCACCTTTTAAAATCAGGCTTTCATAATCAACACCAATGTCAAGGTCTTTTGAAGATAAGCACCCTCCCGATGGCCCTCCAAGCTGAACAGCCTTAAATTCCCTTTCCCCTAAAATCCCCCCACCAATTTCAAAGATAATTTCTTTTAGGGTTGTACCCATTGCAACCTCAACCAGGCCTGTATTTTTAACCTTTCCAGCCAAAGCAAATATCTTTGTTCCCTTTGATGTTTTTGTTCCCATTAAAGCATAATTATCCCCTCCATTTTGGATGATATAGGGAATATTGGCAAATGTCTCTACATTGTTGATTAAGGTAGGCTTTCCAAAAAGCCCGGATTTTATAGGGTATGGGGGTCTTGGTCTTGGCATTCCCCTTTTTCCCTCAATGGATGCAATGAGGGCTGTTTCCTCTCCACAGACAAATGCACCAGCACCCTCCCTTACCTTTATTTTAAAGGAAAATCCAGAGCCTAGAATATTTTCACCCAAAAAACCCAATTTTTCTGCCTCTTTAATAGCAATGGTGATGTGTTTAAGGGCCAGGGGGTATTCTGTTCTCACATAGACAAAGCCCTCTTTAGCACCTGTAGCATAGCCTCCTATAATCATCCCCTCCAAGATCAAATGGGGATTTCCCTCCATAAGGGCCCTGTCCATAAATGCACCAGGGTCTCCCTCATCAGCATTGCAGATAATGTATTTTACAGAAGAAGCCTCTTTTTTTAGAAATTCCCATTTTAAGCCTGTGGGAAAACCACCTCCTCCCCTTCCTTGAAGCCCGGACTTCTTTACCTCTTCTATGATTTCATCTTGTTTCATAGAAAGGGCAAGGGATAAGGCAGAATAGCCATTGTATTGGATGTAATGGGAAATGTTGGTTGGGTCTATTTTGCCATTTAAAGAAAGAAGCCTCCTTGTTTGCTTCTTGTAAAATGGAATATCAGAGGTTTTTATAATCTTTTCTTTTGTATTTGGGTCTTCGTATAGGAGGTTATCAATTACCTTTCCTTTTATAATTGTCTCTTCAATAATCAAAGAAACATCATCGTTTGTTATCTTTGAATAGAAAATATCTTGAGGAAAGATAGAAACCAAAGGCACCCTTTCACAAAAACCTGGGCATCCTGTCTTTAATATCTCTACATTGAGATTCCTTTTTTTTACCTCGCTCTCAAAGAGCTCTGAAAGCCTCTTTGCACCCAAAGCAAGGCACCCTGCGCCATTACAAATG
>JBFMED010000180.1:0-3639 GCA_040753475.1 bacterium | reverse complement strand
TTCTATTTTTTTCCATTGTGCAGATCTTGCCCTAAAAAATGCAGAATTCTATGAGGAAAAGGAAAGATTTGCAGAAGAACTTGAAAAAACATTAGAGCAAAAAACAAAAGAGCTTGAGGGTGTGCATAAAAAGCTTACCCATCAAGAGAAAATGGTAGCCCTTGGAACAATGGCATCAAGAATTGGTCATGAGCTAAAAAATCCTTTGGCTATTATAAAGAGCAATGTCTATTTTTTAAAGAAAAAGGTTCCTCAGGAGTTTATAAAATACTTGGAGATGATTGGAAGGGCAGAGGAAAGGGCAAATATTGTGGTTGAGGAAACAATGGGGTTTGTAAAGGGGGTTTTGTTAAGAAGTGATTTGGTAAATATCAACCGTATTATTGAAGAGGCATTAAGAAGCCTTTCTAATGAATTAATAAAGGTTGATGTTCTTAAGGAGCTATCAGCTGATATTCCACCTATTCCATTAGATTCTCATTGGATACATAATCTCTTTGCCAATATTATAATAAATGCAGTTCAAGCTATGGAAGGAGAGGGTGTTTTCTACCCAAATTTAGAAAAGATTGGAAGGATAAAAATAAAATCACAGGTTTTAGATAATAATATTGAGGTTTCTATATCCGATAGCGGACCTGGTGTTCCCCAAGAAATAAAAAATAAGGTATTTGAGCCATTTTTTGGAACAAAGATAAGGGGAACAGGCTTAGGTCTTGCTATATCCAAAGAGATTGTAGATAAACATCAGGGCACAATTTCGGTTTCCGAGAGCGAAGATAAAGGAGCTTGTTTTACTATTAGAATTCCTATAGAAGCGTGAAACTATCTTGTCATCTCCTTATTTCAGGCTCTGTCCAGGGTGTATTCTTTCGGGCAAATACAAGGGATATTGCAAATTCCCTTTTTCTTTCTGGATGGGTAAAAAATCTTTCTGATGGAAGGGTTGAGGTTTGGGCAGAGGGAGAAAAGGAGGATATTGAAAGACTTATAGAATGGTGCAAAAAAGGACCAAGGGGTGCTTTTGTTTCTAGTGTTGAAATAGAATATGAAAATTTTACCGGTGAATTTAAGGGGTTTTCTATACGGTATTAGAGAAAAAAGAGGGTAGGGATTTTTGTAATAAATCCAAGAAGGATTCCTATCGCCGAAAGGCTTAATATAATATCAAAGGAGAAGAAAGATATTTCAAAGGAAGGAGAAATCCCTTTATGGACAAAAAGTGTCCATCCTATAAAAAGAAAAACAAAGGCAATTAAAGAGCTAAAAAGTCCATCAATCATAGAAGATATAAGGGAAGAAAGAGCGAGAGACCATTTTGTCCTTCCAGAAAGGTATAAAATTTCTCTCTCCTCTTTATAGAGCTTTGCATCCATTAAGGAAAGAAGGATGAGAATAATAATTATAAAGGAAGAACAAATTCCACAAATCCAAAGGAAGGCTTTTAAAAACCTATCCTTTATCTTTGACAAAAACTTAAGGGCTTCTTTTGAATAGCTTATCTTCTCAATATCTTTCATAGATGAAAGGAAAGAGATAAACTTGTCAAAATCATTTTCTTCTATCTTTCCAAAGAGCCTTATCTTGAATGAAGAACAAAGGGGATTTTTATCCAGAATATTGACTACCTCAGCTGGAACAAGCCCTTTTAATGCATCTTCCTTTGATTGGTATCTAATCTCAATTCCTTTCCTTTCCTTGTTTATCCTTTTCATAAGAGCCTCAAGGGATGAAAAGGGAATCCCCTCTTTTAAATAAGCGGTTATTTCTATCTTGTTGTAAAGAAAGCTTATAAAAGGAGAAATATTAAATAAACAAAGGAGTAAGAAGAAAAGAAAGAAGAACAATATACTTTGGATCAAAATATGACACAATCTCATTTGTTGTATGTGTTTAGCTCCTTATCTATAAAATCTCTTTCACCTTATTGTTATCCCTATCAAAAGAAATTCAAAATTCAAAAGTCAAAATTCAAAATTACAATTCAAAATTCAAAAGTTTTTTTAATAAATTTTTACCTCACTTTTGACTTTTGCATTTTGACTTTTGACTTATTTTTCCCATCTTATTCTCGTCTACCTAAACACATACAGCAAATTAGCTTTCCTCCTTGGCAAACTCCATATGCTCTGTTTTAAAGAGCCTTTTTAGGAAACTACTTACTCCTCCATTTTCAGGGAAGGGGATATTTGCCATTGTATTCCTTATGTTGTAAATACATTGGGTTGCCCTTGCCTTTGGATGGGCAAGAAAGAATGGAGATTGCTCCCTTACAGATTCCTCAACCGCCCTGTCATCAAGCAGAACACCAATTTTTTTAACCTGCATTCCCAAAAACTGACCTGCTATTTCCATTATCCTGTTTGCTACCCTCTCTCCCTCTTCCAGTGTTTTTGCCCGATTGACAATAAGCCTTATATCTAAGTCCTTTGTCCTAAAAGATACAGCCTTTATTATTCCATATGCATCTGCAATGGCAGTTGGTTCTGGTGTCGTAACAAGCAAGACCTTGTCTGCGGCAAGAACAAATGAAAGCACCTTTCCAGAAAGACCAGCTGAGGTATCAATAAAAATAAGGTCAGCGATACTAGACATCCCTGACAATTGCTCAATTAACTCATCTCTTTTCTTTGGAGAAAGGTTCGCCAGGGTTGATATACCAATTGCCCCGGTTACTATTTTTATTCCACAAGGACCTTCTGCTACAACCTCATGAAGCGTTTTCTCTCCTTTGATAACATGGAAAAGGTTATACCTTGGCGGTGGAACAACACCTGCTACAATATTTACATTGGAAAGCCCAAGGTCTGCGTCAATCACAAGAACCTTTCTTCCTGCCAGGGCAAATGATATTCCAAGATTAACCGAGATATTTGTTTTCCCGACACCGCCCTTTCCAGAGGTTACTGTTACTATCTCAACCGAATCCCTCTTTCTTTCCTTTGCTAGCTCTCTTAATCTCTCCGCTTGATCCATTTTAAAAAATCTTAAATCCTAAAATCTTAAATCTTAAATTCATATTGTTCCAAAGACCATTTTTGCAAGCTTGGTTGGATTTGCCTGCTCTATATCCTCAGGAACATTTTGTCCTGTGGTAATGTATATAATGGGCTGTTCTACTTTAGAGCTTAATGAGAGAATTTGTCCAAAACAAACAGCCTCGTCTGTTTTTGTAAATATTACCTTATGGAATGATACCCTTTTAAAATTATCAGCAATATCCATAAGCTCCTTATATTTTGTGGTTGAGGAAAGGATAAGGCAATTTTCTAAGCTATAGCCTGCCTGGGAGATAAATGCCTTAAGCTCTGCCATCTGGATAGAATTTCTTTGGCTTCTTCCTGCTGTATCAATAAGGATGAGGTCAGAGGAAGAATGGGTCTCTATTGCCTTCTTAAATTCTGATGGAAAATAAACAACCTCAAGGGGAATACCCAATATGTCTGTATATGTCTTAAGTTGTTCAGCGGCTGCAATTCTATATGTATCAACGGTTATAACCGACACCTTCTTATGCTTTTCAAAGGCAAAGTCTGCGGCTATTTTTGCCAGGGTGGTTGTTTTTCCAACCCCGGTTGGACCACTCAATGTGATACTCTTTGGATTGCCATTGTCAAGGCTTAGCTCTCCTGTCTTAAT
>JBFMED010000179.1:0-3252 GCA_040753475.1 bacterium | reverse complement strand
GCCAGGCTTCTTTAAATGGATAATCAGGGGAAAGCTCAATTGCCTTTTCTCCCTCTTTTTGGGCTTCTTCTTTTCTTCCCAGATGAAAGTAGATTGAGGAGAGAATAAAATGAGAATGGGAATTTGGCTTTAACCTTAAAACAGAGGAAATTAGCTCTTTTTCCTTTCCTCTTCTTACCCAGATTACAAAGCCATTGTCTTTTTCTTCCTCAAATATCTTAAAAAATCTTTTATCTTGCTCAAGTTTTTTTAGATGGGAAAGAAGAAGGTCAAAGACCAATGTTCTTCTTGATAAATCCAGGACAACATAATCAGCCTTTTCAAAATCACCCACTGCTTCATTAAAGCGAAAAATCTCTTTTCTTCCCGATAAATGGGGGGCAAAAGGGTCTCCAGTTGAAATTGAAGCATCCTTTGGAAAGAGGTTTTTTAAAAGATAGAATAAAGGAATTCTGGTATTCTCTTCTTTTGTTGCCTTTGGAATAAAGAGAAGACTTTTATGTGGTTTATAATTCTCGCTATCAGAGCTTTCCTGAAAGATGGAGGAAGAAAAATGTAGGTTTGAAAGAAAGGAGATGGATAGAAGAAAGAGAGAAAGAGGAATTTTCAGCTTTCCTTTGAATTTCTCAGAGAGATTTGAAAACCCACAAATGGCAGAAAGGGCAACAAAAGGAAGAATTACTGCAGAGTTATGCCAAAGAAGGAGGTGTTGAAGCTTAAAATGGCCTAATAGGTGTAAAAGAAGGTTTGGAAGGGCAATAAGGATTATTGGGCTTAATAATGAGAAAAAGCCAAAGGGCAATAAAAGGAGGATTATGGTAACAATCTTTTTGGGAATGATAATGGTTTTTAAAACAGGCAAAGGATGTTTAAGGATTGTTTCTATCCATTCAGAGGGATTTTTGCCTAAATGGATGTATCTTTGGGAATAGAAGGCCTTCCATTCTGTTTCTGTCTGATGTGTTTGTAATGTTACTTTTCCAATTGAGGGAATAGCTATTTTTATCGCAAAGAACATCCAAAATAAGCCAATCATAAAGGTTGCTATGCCTATCTTCTTATTTTCTTTAAAAAAGGCATAAATCCCCAAGGCACAAACGGCAAATGAAACATCCTCTTTTGTGGTGAGAGAAAGGATAAGAAAAACAAAATACAAAGAAAATCTTTCCTTGATAAGGAAATAGAAGCAAAAGAGAAGAAGGGGAGGTGCCATAGAGATTTCATGGAAATCTACCAGGTTTATCCTTGAAAGAAAGGGATGAAGAAGATAGGCAAAAGCAAAAACAAGCGAAATAAACCTATCTTTTAGTTTATGATAGGCGATCAAGTAGATAGGTAAGGCTCCCAGAGCAAGGAATAATGTCTGGAGAAAGAGGAGCATTTTTGGGTCTTGCCATAAAGCATAAATTGGAGCAATAAGAATAAGAGCAGGTGACATATGGCAACCAAGAAAATTATGACCATAGATGGTTGTGTGAAGAATCTTGCCAGAGAGGGTATTCCATATTGCCTGATTAAAGCCAGCCAGGTCCATCCCAGAAAGAAGCCTGTCGTGTCTTAAGAAGGAGAGAAAGGTAAAAATGAAGGTATAGAGAAGGATTGAAATAATTAGGCAGGATAAAGGAATAATTGAAGATTTGGCGGGAAATCTCTTTCTAATCGCATTCCAATCAAGAATGCGGACTTTTAAGAAGATTGTTGCTGAAATGACAATGATAAATAAAAAGGCAAACCAGATATTTGGGTTATAAAGCCCTATTTTATCCTTTAGATAGACAAGCAAAAGAAAAAAGAAGGGGATAAATGTTTTTGCATCTTTTAGCAAGCTATCTTTTAACCTTTCTTTAGATAAATGGCTTAAAAGGAAAGAAAACCCTATCCAGAGAAGAAAGAAAAAAGGGAGGACAAATAATGAGAAAAAAAGTTTTAGAGAGTTGGTCTTAAAGAGGAAATAAGAAAAGACAAGGCTTGAGGTAAGAACAATGATGAAAGAAAGGATGAGTGGTTGCTGTCTTATTTTTTTGTAAGCTTTATTTTTAGGCTTCATTTATAAAATCTTCTTAAATAGCCCCAATATCCCCTGTTTCCAAGCAACCCGATGGGTAGTGCCCGATGTTTGGATTTCATCGCAATGCTTAAGATACCATTGGTATGACTTTATTAAAGCATCGGAATTGCTATATTTTGGTAAAAAGCCACATTTTTTTTCTATCTTTTCAATAGAGACAAAGGAATCCTTGTCGGCTGTTTCATAGACCCATTTATAGAGTGGTGAAATCCTTATTGTCCAGAATAGCCAGAGGAGGGTTTTGATTATCCCTGCCGGTGTGGTCATTACCCTGCTCTTGCTCTTTGCAAAATCACACAAATCAGCAAGGTCTTCTTTTGCCCTCTTAAATTCCTTTGCCCCAACATTAAAGGTATCGTTTACCCTTTCTTCTTCAAGGGTTAAGAGAAGGTATATTGCATCAACCAAATCCTCTACTTCAAGAAGCTGGTATCTATTTTCCCCATTCCCGATTACCGGGATTCTCTTTCCCGATTTTACCCAGTCATACAATATTTGAAAGATACCCAACCTGGCTTCTCCAATGAATGTCTTTGGACGAACAATGGGTATGCATAACCCTTTCTTTCTATATTCCTCACATATTTTTTCTGCCTTGATCTTTGCCTTGCCATAGGGGCCTATGCCAATTAGAGGATCGTCTTCATAGATTGGGCTTTTCTTTGGCATTCCATATACTGCGGTGGAGGATACATAGACTACCCTTTTTATCTTATTTTCAAGCGAGGCAACAAGGACATTTTCTGTTCCCTTAATGGTCGTGGTAAGAATATCCTTCTTTTTCCATAAAGGAAGAGCAGCGGCAGAATGGACAACAAAGTCATATCCTTCAAATGCCCTCTTTAGCAAAGAAAGGTCTCTAATATCACCCTTGATATATTTGACATTCTTTGGATATTCAGAAGAAGAAAAAGGGGCAATGTCTATAACCAGGATTTCATCGTATTTATCAAAGAGCTGATTGTATAGATGATAGCCCAAAAATCCTGCTCCCCCGGTTATAATAAGATTCACACCCACATTATATATCGTGGTTAATCAAAAAGGCAAGTTGAACTTAAAGGCTTATTTTACCACCATTGATTTTATGGCAGAAAAGTTATCTGCCCTTATTTTAAAAAAGTATAATCCAGAGGAGAGGTTTTGTCCACTATCATTCTTGTTGTATAGCTTCCTGGCACATA
>JBFMED010000178.1:0-3188 GCA_040753475.1 bacterium | reverse complement strand
AAATATTTCCGATTTTGTAAATTTAACCCCTTATTCGGTTGAATTTAGATATACAATGATAATAGAAGAAGACTTGGATTTAGAGGATTATTATGAAAGGGTTTTAAATTTTAAGGGATTTATAGAAAAATTTTATAGGAGGTGAAATATGATTAAGGCAGAAGAGGCAAGGGAGGGAAGGGTTGTAATGGTAGATGGAAAGCTCTATAGGGTCTTAAATCTTGAGTTTGGAGGTGCGGCAAAGGCAGGAAGGATTGTCCATCTAAAGATTCAAAATATTGAGAATCAATCCATAACCCAGGCAACCTTCCATGGAAATGACCTGATCGAGGATATAACCTTAGATAAGTACCCAATGGAATACATCTATAACGATGGCTCAAATTATTATTTTATGAATAAGGAGACATATGAGCAATTTGCTGTCTTATCCTCTGTGGTTGGAGGCATTAGCCAATATCTTAAGGAGAATACAGAGATTATGGTTGAATTCTATGATGGAAAGCCTGTAAACATTGATTTTCCAAAGACAATTACACTTAAGGTAGAAAGCACAGCCTCTGCTATCCATGAAGGCTCATCTGGTGCTCCATTTAAGAGTGCAACGCTGGAGAACAATATGGAAATTCTTGTCCCCCAATTCATAAAGGAGGGAGATGCTATAATCGTTGATACAGCATCGGGGAAATATGTGGATAGGGTAAAAAAAATTTAATTTAAAAAATTTGTTGACATAGGAATATAAGATTTTTTATAATTTAACAAAAATTTTGGAGGTTATAATTATGATGAAAAAATTATTTATTCTTCTTTTGCTAACAGGGGGGGTATGGGCAGACATTTTTGTTGAGCCAGAATATACTACAAATGCCGGGACATTTACCGTAACTGGCTCTGGGTTTGAAGCTTGTGAGGAGGTTTTAATTGAAGGTTGTAATATGCAAAATAAGATTACCACAACCAATGAAGGAACCTTTTCTTGTGTATTTGATGTTTCTCTCATCCCAGGCGGAGAGCATATTGTTACAGCAACAGGAAAAACAAGGGTAGATAATTCAAGGATATGGATAATTCCATCGGTTAAGCTTTCCCCAAATTCTGGCTCTTTTGGGGATGAGATAGAAGTTTCTGGAATGGGATATGGTTTGGGAGAAAGGGTTCAAGTAGGCTTAGGGAGGCAACATCTTGTTGCAGAGGCTTATGCAAGCACAGACACAGGGACATTTCTTACAAAATTTATTGTTTCAAACCATCCAAAGGGAGAGAATAAACTATTTGCTATAGGCCATAGCACATACCTCCTTGCAGAGGCAGGATTTGTTATGAAGCCAAAGGTATTATTGAATCCAAAAGAAGGCTGTGTAGGAAGTGGTGTCTCCCTTTCTGGCTCTGGTTTTACACCGCAAGAGGAAATAAGGATAGATTTTGGAAGAATTGAAACATTAAGCACCCACACAGTTGATCGGAATGGAAATTTTCAAGCATCTTTTTCTTGCTTAAAACTACCAGGAAAAGAACAAATATTATCAATACAGGGCAAGGATTTTCTTGAAACCCTCCCTTTCAATATCAAGCCAAGGATTACCTCTCTTGAGCCAAGGAGGGGATATGTGAGAACAAAAATAAACATCCAACTAGATGGTTTGATTCCAGGTGAGGTTTTGTCTGTTGGCTTTGATGATAAAGAAGAATATGCAACCTATACAATCAATTGTGATGGGACATTTACCGAAGGCTTAATGGTTGATACAAGACCAGGTGGCATTAAGGCTATTACCATAAAAACAGATTCGGGTATTTTTCATACACAAACATTTGAGATAAAACCAAGCATATCGTTTATCACACCATTAGAGCCAATTACGGGAGAGAAGATTACATTTGAAGGCGTTGGATTTAGCCCTTTTGAAAAAATAAGGGTAGATTTTGGAATAAGAGAGGCAATTCTTTGGACAGAATCTAATGAAAATGGGATATTTACAGCTGAATACACTATCCAGGATCCAGCTGGGACCTATAGATTGGTTGCCATAGGGTATAAAACATCTAATGCTGGGATAATAAATGTAAATGTTGTAGAGCCAAAGGGGGAAGAAGAGAAAAGGGAGTGAGTGAGAGCGATTTATGAAAAGATTGGCAGGGTTAAAAGACTAACAAGGGATGAGGGGGTTTCTCTTCTTAACTCCCATAATCTTATAAACCTCGGGCAATTAGCAGACCAGATAAGAAAAAAGCGATTTAAAGATAGGTGTTTTTTCTCCTTAAATATCAATATAAATCCAACAAACATTTGTGTCTATAGATGCCCCCTCTGTGCCTTTTCAAGGGATTTAAAGGATGGGTTTCTCCTTTCTTTTGATGAGATTATAGAAAGGGTAAAATGTGCTTATAATGAGGGGATAAGGGAGGTTCATATTGTTGGAGGATGTCATCCAGAGCTTGATGCATCTTATTATGAAGGCCTTTTTCAAAGAATAAAGGAGATGGGTGATATATTCATCCAGGGGCTTACGGTTATTGAGATTGATTATATCGCTAAAAGGTCAGGTCTTACAATAAAAGAGGTTTTAATTCGGCTAAAGAATAAAGGGCTTGGCTCTATCCCTGGTGGTGGTGCTGAGGTGTTTAGCGAAAGGGTAAGGCAAATTATTGCTCCCAATAAGCCAAAAAAGGAGGTATGGCTTTCTGTAATGAAGGAGGCACACAAATTAGGGATAAGGTCAAATGCCACAATGCTCTTTGGAACAATTGAGACAAACGAGGAAATAATAGACCATCTTATTAGTTTAAGGGAGCTTCAGGATGAGACAGGAGGGTTTATGGCATTTGTTCCCCTTCCTTTCCATCCAAAAAATACAGGGCTTTCTTATTTAGAAGGACCTGATTATGTAAAAATTCTAAAGGTCTTTGCCATTTCAAGGATTATGCTTGATAACTTTCCTCACATAAAGGGGCTATGGATGTATTTAGAGAAAAGGCTTATTCTCCTTGCTCTGCAATTTGGGGTTGATGATATTGGTGGTCTTTCCTGGGATGAGGAGATTGTCTCTTCTACATTCTCTAGCCCACAAGAAAAAATAAGCAAAAAAGGGCTTATAGAGATAATAAAATTAGGCAAAAGAAGGGCTGTTTGCGTAAATAGTATTTATGAGAGGGCAGAAGATTGAAACCTATCCCTTCTTTTTCTA
>JBFMED010000177.1:0-24651 GCA_040753475.1 bacterium | reverse complement strand
GGAAGGAAAAATGTGATGTAATATTTATCTATTCGGTTATAAAGGGAAAAATTGTAGATGAAATAGAGCTAAAAGAGCTAGATGAGGTAAAATCCATTTCTTTTTCTCCTTTGGCAGGAGAGATGATCATCTCAGGATACAAGGATGGAATGGGAAGACAAAGCATTCTTTCCCTTTCATCAAAGGAATTAAAGGCATTAACATTTGGGCTTGATAATTATCCATCCTGGCTAGATGATAATAAAATCCTTTTTTTAAGGGAAGAAAACGGCTCTTCCTCTATATGGACATTTGATATTAAAAGCCAAAAAGAAAAGAGAATTTTAAGCCTTCCCTCTATGGTTTACTCTGCAGGAATAGATAATGATAGGTTTCTCTTTATCTCTAATCTGGATGGCTCCCTTGATGTCTATGTTTGTAGCCTTTCCCAAAGGCTCTTTGCAAGGCTTACAAGTCTTACAACCGGAGCTTTATCATGCTCATTTAATCCAGAAAAGAAAAAATTGGCATTTTCTTCTTATTCTCAAGGAAGGGAGGATGTTTATGTTGTGGATGTAGATGAAAATAGCCTTACCTGGAAACCCTTGCCCGATGTTTTCTCTGTCCAAAAGGAAGAAAGGGAATTTGTAAAGAAAACAAAAAAGGAATATGCGAAAAAATTTACCCTAGATTATAGGAACGGAGACCTCCTTTATGATTCAAGGCAGGGGTTGTTTGCCAATATTCAAATGGCAGGTTCTGATATTTTAGGGAACAACAGGTTTATTCTGACAACAAATTACAGTGCAGGCTTGCTTGATTTTTCCAATATTTCCTTGTTTTACCTTAACCTTTCCAAAAGGCCATCTATGGGAATTGGGCTTTTTAAGGAGCAAAGACCATATTTTGGAACAGATACAGAATTTGTTGACAGGGAATATGGTGTGATGGGCTATATAGATTATCCATTCTCAAAGACAAGAAGAATAGAGCAAGAGGTTTTACTTGAAGGATGGGAGAGAAGCTATTCTTTGCCAGCTTCTTCTAAAGAAAGGGAGGCAATATACCTTTTAAGGTCTTCTGTAGTAGATGATACATCCAATTGGAGTTGGATAGGTCCCTTATCGGGAAAAAGGGTAAGGCTTACTTATGAGAAGGCAATAAACCCTGGAAAAAGCGAAGATACACTAGAATTTGATAATGTAAAGGCTGATTTTAGAAAATATATAAGTCTAACAAAAAGGGCTGTTTTGGCAGGAAGGGTTTTTTATGAAGAAAGTAAAGGCAGGGATAAAAGGGAGTTTCCCCTTGGTGGCGTAAGCATTATTCCCATAAGACAGGATGCAATATTAAGGGGATATGATTATGATGAATTCTGGGGGAATAAAATTTTATCGGGAAATCTTGAGCTAAGAATTCCATTTATCGAAAGGCTTGATTTTGCATTAGGTCTTTCTATAGGTGGAATAAGGTCTGTCATTTTCTATGATTTTGGTAGATTTTGGAATGATACACAAAATCCAAGCCTTTCCTCAGCAGGCATTGGATTTAGGCTTAATCTTTTCTTTCTTCCCATCAGGCTTGACTATGGATGGCCCAAAGGAGGCAGTAAGGCAAAAACACATTTTAGCTTAGGGTATGATTTTTAATACAATTTAAAATTTACAATTTAAAATTTACAATTTATAATTTATAAAATGAAGGTATTGGTTAGCGGTGGTGCGGGATATATTGGCTCAAACCTTACAGACAGGCTTCTTGATAAGGGTTATGAGGTATTTGTAATTGATGACCTCTCCACAGGAAAGATTGATAATATCAGACATAATTTAGCTAATCCAAAATTCCATTTTACAAATGACACAATCCTGAATGAAAAAATAATAGATTCCCTTATAGAAAATTGTGATTCTATCTATCACCTTGCCGCCGCGGTTGGGGTTAAGCACATTGTGGATGATCCCTTAAAGGCTATCTTTTCCAATGTTACAGGAACAGAAATTATCCTTAAATCAGCATATAAATATTGGAAAAAGACCCTGATTGCCTCAACCTCAGAGATTTATGGAAAATCAACCAAGATCCCCTTTGATGAGGATAATTCCCTCAGGGTATTAGGCTCAACAAGAATAGACAGATGGGCATATTCTACCTCAAAGGCAATTGATGAACACCTTGCATTTGCCTATTCCAAAAAGGGGCTTCCTATGGTGATTATCCGCTATTTTAATTCCTATGGACCTAGAATAGATGAAAAGGGATATGGAAGTGTGGTGGCAAGGTTTATCACCCAGGCTTTAAAAAATGAACCAATTACCGTTCATGGTGATGGAAAACAAACAAGGTGCTTTACATACATTGATGATACATTAAGGGGAACGATATTAGCCCTTGAGACAAAGTCTGCAGAGGGTGATGTCTATAACATTGGCTCAAACTTTGAAACATCAATTTATGACCTAGCAAAGCTTATAAAGGAATTAACCAATTCAAATTCAGAGATTGTTTTAACAAGCTATGAAAGCTATTATGGAGCTGAATTTGAGGATACAAGGAGGAGGGTTCCCTCAATAGAAAAGGCAAAGGAGAAATTGGGGTTTGTAGCAGAGGTCAACCTTAAAGAAGGGCTTTCAAAAACCATTGATTGGTGCAAGAGGAATTATAGGTTATGATTTTTTCTCTTTTTCTCGCTTAAAAAAATCCTTGACAAATTGTTATATTATTTTTTAAAATATTTTTATAATTGATGATCTTTGAAAACTGAATAGGAAAAAGGTAAGGATTAAAAAAACAAAAAAACAATTTTTTGAGAGTTTGATCCTGACTCAGAATTAACGCTGGCGGCGTGCTTAACACATGCAAGTCGAACGGTTCTTAAATCCAAGGGAGCAATCTTAAGGATTTAAGGATAGTGGCGAACGGGTGAGTAACACGTGGGTAATCTACCCTTAAATTTGGAATAACCTCTCGAAAGAGAGGCTAATACCAAATGTGATTATTGTTTCATAAGAAGGAATAATTAAAGGGAATCTCTGATTCTCGTTTAGGGATGAGCCCGCGTCTGATTAGCTTGTTGGTGGGGTAATGGCTTACCAAGGCAAAGATCAGTAGCTGGTCTGAGAGGGTGGTCAGCCACACTGGAACTGAGACACGGTCCAGACTCCTACGGGAGGCAGCAGTGGGGAATCTTGCGCAATGGGCGAAAGCCTGACGCAGCGACGCCGCGTGGTCGATGAAGGTTTTCGGATCGTAAAGACCTTTTTGAGGGAACGATAATGACGGTACCCTCAGAATAAGCCTCGGCTAACTCCGTGCCAGCAGCCGCGGTAAGACGGATGAGGCAAGCGTTATTCGGATTTACTGGGCGTAAAGCGTGTTCAGGCGGAATAACAAGTCAAATATGAAATCCTAAAGCTTAACTTTAGAACTGTGTTTGATACTGTTATTCTTGAGTATGAGAGGGGAAAACGGAATTCCCGGTGTAGCGGTGAAATGTGTAGATATCGGGAGGAACACCAGTGGCGTAAGCGGTTTTCCAGCTCAATACTGACGCTTATACACGAAAGCGTGGGGAGCAAACAGGATTAGATACCCTGGTAGTCCACGCTGTAAACGATGGACACTAGATGTAGGAGGTTTAATCTTTCTATGTCGTAGCTAACGCATTAAGTGTCCCGCCTGGGGAGTACGGCCGCAAGGTTGAAACTCAAAGGAATTGACGGGGACCCGCACAAGCGGTGGAGCATGTGGTTCAATTCGATGCAACGCGAAGAACCTTACCGGGGCTTGACATGTAGGTAGTAAGAAATCGAAAGACGGATGATCTGGTTCGCCAGGAGCCTACACAGGTGCTGCATGGTTGTCGTCAGCTCGTGTCGTGAGATATCGGGTTAAGTCCCGCAACGAGCGCAACCCTCTCCTTTAGTTGCCATCAGATAATGCTGGGCACTCTAAAGGGACTGCTGTAGACAATACAGAGGAAGGTGGGGATGACGTCAAATCCGCATGGCCTTTATGCCCCGGGCTACACACGTGCTACAATGGCTGGTACAGAGGGTTGCCAAATCGTAAGGTGGAGCTAATCCCAAAAAGCCAGTCCCAGTTCGGATTGAAGGCTGTAATTCGCCTTCATGAAGTCGGAATCGCTAGTAACCGCGAATCAGCAGGTCGCGGTGAATACGTTCCCGGGTCTTGTACACACCGCCCGTCACACTACCTGAATTAGAGATACCTGAAGCCACCTTAAGGTGTCGAAGGTATGTTTAGTAAGGGGAGTGAAGTCGTAACAAGGTAGCCGTAGCGGAAGCTGCGGCTGGATCACCTCCTTTTAGGAGTATCCTGCCTAACCTATTCAGTTTTGAAGGATTAAATTAGGGATTAGGGATTTAGGGATTAGGGATTAGGAACTAATTGATGTAATTTTCCCTATTTCTTATTCTCTAATCCCTTTTCTTTAGAGGGCCTATAGCTCAGGTGGTTAGAGCGCACGCCTGATAAGCGTGAGGTCTCTGGTTCGAGCCCAGATAGGCCCATTGAATTTAAGATTTATGATTTAAGATTTATGATTTAAAAAAAACAATCATCTAATAAAATCTAAAATCTTAAATCTAAAATCTTAAATCATATAAGGGGATGTAGCTCAATTGGGAGAGCGCCTGCCTTGCACGCAGGAGGTCAGGGGTTCAAATCCCCTCATCTCCAATTTAGAGAAAAAGCAAAAATGAGCGATAAAGGGGATTTGAAGCCGAGCGAGCGCCGAGCAAGTGCGAGGATGAAGCGAGCGAAGGCCGCGAACGAGAGATTTTGTTAAGTTTGTTTTATGATTTTTTGTGCCCTCCCTGCCCTTCGTGGTTTTAAAAAATGATTATCAATAATTTATGTTACAATACAATAGTAACATCATTCAAAAGAAAAGGCTTGACAATGTCTTATTTAGAAGATAGAATAAACAAAAAATGAAAAAATTTTTTCTTCTCCTTTTTATCCCAGGATTTCTTTTTTGTGAGACAAATATATATTATAACCTTGGGATAGATAGCTATTTCAAAAATAATTTAGAAGATAGCCTTTCTAATTTTAAAAAAGCAACGAGTGCATTTCCTGAAAGCTTTCTTTCTTGGTTTTATCTTGGAAAGACATATTATAGGCTAAAGATGAATAAAGAGGCAAAGGATGCCCTTTTAAAGGCATCTTCCTTTTCTTTAGAGGATGTAAAAAGCAGGCTTCTTCTTGCACAGATTCTTATGGAGGAGGAGGATTATAAAAATGCAGCTAAATCTTACAAAGATGTTTTATCCATTGAGGAAGAAAACCTTGAGGCAAATTTTTCCCTTGGGAAGAGCTACATTAAGCTAGAAAAATTTGATGATGCCATTTTTTACCTTAAAAAGGCATCAGAGCTAGCACCAGATGAACCAGGGGTTCATTTTTCTTTAGGCTGTGCCTTGCTTTCTAAAGACGAACCCAGCTCTGCAAAGGATGCATTTACAAAGGCTATTTCTCTAGAATCAAATAACCCCTTGTTTTACTATTACAGAGGAAATGCCTATTTTAGGCTTGCTGATTATACAAATCCTATAGATTCTGATTTTGTATCCGTAGAAGATTATAGAAGGGCGGTTGAATTTGGGCTTTACAGCCCAGATGTCTTTTTTATGTATGGAAATGCCCTTCTTACTAGAGGGTTTTATTACCTTAGGACAAAAAATGAAAAGAAGGCTTATGACATGCTTGAAAAGGCTATTGTTGAATACAAACATGCTATTTCTCTTTCTCCAGGTGCATCAAATGCCCATAACAATATGGGGTTGGCCTATTATTACCTTGATAGAACAGATGAGGCGATTTTCTATTTTAAGAAGTCAGTTGAGTTTGAGCCATTAATCGCATTCTTCCATGATAATCTGGGCGATGCCTATTATAAAAAGGGTGATTTTAAAAATGCCCTTTTAGAATTTAGCCTTGTCCTTGAGCTTTCTCCAGATTATACACCAGATGATAAGATTCTTCCATTTCCTTCAAGAGGGATTAAGGAGAAAATCCGTGAAGCTAAAAGAAGAGTTCAAAAATAAGGCCCTTTTTTTTCTTCTTATTCCCTTGGCGGTATATTCCAAGATAGACCTCTTTTCTTTAAAGGAAAAAGAAGAAATTGTTCAACCCGAAGTTATAGAAGAGAGGCCGATTGTTAAAGAAAAAACAGAAGGCAGAAGGCAGAAGGCAGAAGGCAGAAGGCAGACTATCAGAAGGCAGAAGGCAGAAGAGCTGCCTAAAGAAGAGACAAAAACAGAAACATATGTAGAAGAAACAATGCCCTTTGAGATATTTGAACGGGCACAAGTAGAGGAGGAAAAAAGGCCCTTATGGATAATATTTAGCCTGACCATAACCTCTATTGTTGGAATACTCATTATTTTTCTAATAATTATCCATCTTATGAAAAGGGAAAGAAGAACATCAAAACCATTATTTCATATTCCTCCCTCTGATATAGAAGACGAGCTTAAAAACTTAAAGCAATCATCAAAAATTGTCTCCTCCCAGATTTCAGAGCTAGAAAGGATGATGCCAGGGGAATTTATAGAGGGATTAAGGTCTGGAAAGGTATTTTCCCAAATAGCAAAGGAGGTTTCTCTCTCTTTTGAACCAAGAATAAGGGAGCTTGGCCTGGCATATCAAGGGATAAAAAAATCCATTGCCCAATTGGATGTTGAGATAAACAATCTTTCTTCATTAAAAGGCTTAAATTTTAAAGACCTCGCAAGGCAGACAGCCACAGAGTTTATAATGCCCCTTCAAAATGAGTTTAATAAACACAAGCTTTCTTATGAAAGTATGCTTTCTTCCTTTGAACAAAGGCAAGATGGAAGGCTTTCTACAATTGAAAAGAGACATAGAGAGGTAAGGGAATTGGTAGATGAGGTTTATAAACGGCTTGTAGGCCTTGAATCCCTTATAACATCCGCAACAATGTTTGAGCAAGAACCTGTCATTCGGACAAAGAAAAGGGAAGAAATTGTCCCTCCTCTTCAAAAAACTACAAGGGAGGAAATCAACAAGGCAATCTATGAATTGGCTGATAATGGATTAAGTGTAGAGGAGATAGCCAAGAAGACAAAGATTGGAAAGGGAGAAATAGAGCTTATTCTTTCATTTAGAAACAAAAGGTGATATATCTTTGTTTCTTTCTTCTTCTCTTCCTTGTTTTTTTTCTTATAATCCAAAGAATTCGGGAGAAAAAAGGGGAGAAAAGGGAGATGAGGGCTTTCTTTGAAAAGGGTGAGAGATTAATAGCCTCCTTTGACCAGATTGCACAAAGAAATATTGACATTTTAGAGGAGAAAATAAAGGAGGCAAAGGATGTCCTAAAGGAGCTTGATGAAAGGGCAAAAGAGAGGGAGAGTAAAAAATTTCCCGATGTCTTTAAGCTAAGGGATGAGGGATTTGAGATACCAGAGATAGCAAAGATGATGAATATGGGAAAAGCTGAAATTGAGTTGATATTGAAGCAATAATATTGTATAATTGTATGTGTTTAGCTAGGTGAGAATAAAATGGGAAATAGGCACAAAGGCACAGAGTTTATTTGTTACTTGCTTTCTTTGTGCCTTTGTCCCTTTGCCCCTTTGTGCCTAGCTATAGGGTAGCTAAACACGTACAATTTGGATTAATAGGGCGGTGTAGCCAAGTGGGAAGGCAGAGGTCTGCAAAACCTTTATTCAGCGGTTCGAATCCGCTCGCCGCCTATGAAAGTGGTGAGTGATGAGTGTATAGTGTTTAGTTTATAAAGATAAAATCAATGCATTCTATACACTATTCACTATACACAATACACTAAATAATTACAGGCGCGTAGCTCAGTGGGAGAGCACTTGCTTGACGCGCAAGGGGTCAGCGGTTCAAGCCCGCTCGCGCCTAGTTTAAGCAAGAGACAGGATGAAAAAGAAGGGCTTGAAGCCCGAGCGAAGCGAAGGGCCGGGAGCAAAGGGCATTAGAAAAGCCTTTGTCTCCAAGCCCGCTCGCGCCTAGGTTTTTGTATATGAAACCCATAGAAAGCCTTGAGTTATTTATTAAGAAAAGAGAGCAATCAAGCCGTTATGAGGCAAGGCTTCTTAAAAATTCTCTTCCCGCAATAGCAAAAGAGTTTAAAAAAACCTTTCCAGAGATAAAATCCCTCTCTTTAATCGGCTCTTTTTCTAAAGGCAATTTTGCTCAAAAATCAGACCTTGATTTTGTGGTATCTGGACTTTCAAAGGAGAAATATCTTGATGCATGGCTTTTTTTTGAAAAAAGAACCACAAGAAGCATTCACCTTATCAGAAAAGAAGAAATTCCATCATCTCTTATCGAGAGAATGAAAGGGAGGATTCTCTATGAATAAAAAAGGCTTTGAGGTAATTCAAACACTTAAAGGAGAAGTCTATTTTCTTCTTAATAGAATAAATGAATTAGAAAAAAAGATGGAGGATTTTGAAAAAATAAAAGAAAAGGAGACCTCAACCATCTCAATAGCTTATACAATAAGTGGCATCTATTCCTGTTTTGAAGATATCTTTGAAAAAATAGCCAGATGCTTTGAAAACCGTATTGAAAATCCTGCATCTTGGCACAAAGAGATGCTTGAACGCATGCAGATTGAAGTGCCAGATATCAGACCGAGCGTATTGACTCAAAGGTCATTTTTAATTTTAAATCGTATGAGGGCATTTCGCCATCTTTTTAGAAGTTCCTATATGTTTGAGCTTGATGAGAAAAGGCTCGGTCTTCTGGTTAAGGAATGGAAAGAAACAAGGGATTTAATGAAAAATGATATTTTGGAATTTCTTAAGAAAATAAAATGACCTTTCAAGATATAATATTTAACCTTCAAAAATATTGGGCTGATTATGGATGTCTGATTTGCCAGGGGTATGACATTGAAGTTGGGGCAGGGACATTTAGCCCTCTGACATTCTTCAGGGTATTGGGAGAAAGACCCTGGAGGGTTGCCTATATCCAAGCATCCAGAAGACCAACCGATGGAAGGTATGGAGAGAATCCAAACAGGCTTTGCCATTACTACCAATTTCAGGTTATTATAAAACCCGTTCCTGATGATATTCAGGATGTCTACCTTGAAAGCTTGAAGGCTCTTGGTGTAGAGCCTAATTTACACGATATAAGGTTTGTTGAGGATGATTGGGAATCTCCTACACTTGGTGCAGGAGGCTTGGGATGGGAGGTTTGGCTTGATGGAATGGAAATAACCCAATTTACATACTTCCAGCAAATGGCATCTCTTAATCTTCATCCTGTATCCTGTGAGATAACCTATGGTTTGGAGAGGATTGCAATATTTCTTCAAGAAAAGGATAATGTATTTTCTCTTGTCTGGAACAACGGCACAACATATGGAGATATTCATCTTGAGGATGAAATCCAATTTTCTAAATTTAACTTTAAAGTGGCAGATTCCCATAGCCACTTTGAGCTATTTGGAATTTATGAAAAGGAATCCCTTAATTTATTAAAAAAGGGGTTATATCTTCCTGCTTATGACTATCTTTTAAAATGCTCACATATATTCAATATTTTAGATGCAAGGGGTTTAATAAGTGTTTCTGAGAGAAAGAACTACATTGAAAAAATAAGAAACCTTGCAAGGGAATGTGGAGGGAAATATCTTAAAAATGGAAGAATGTGAATTTTTTGGGGTAGAGGAATCGGGTGATTTTATTTGCAAGAAGGTAGTAAGGGGTTTTCCCAGAATAACAAAAGAGCTCTGCAAGGCACACTGTCCCCTTTTTGAAAAAAGGTGTTGTCATCTTGCATTTTCTTTAAGAAAGGATGAGGTTTTTTCAGCACTCGGCGTGGGAGGAAGGAGGGTAGAAATAAGGATTGAAAGGGCTGTTTGTGATAAGATTAAGGAGCCTATCTTTGATATAAAAAAATGCTCTACCTGCCCTGATTTTGAGGAAAAGGGGAAAGAAAAGGAGATAGTAAAAGAGGAAAAAGATATTGTTAAGATTGGATTAAAGGCTCTGGTTGATAATTTGGGAGAAGAAAAAACAAGGGAGTTTATTGAGGCGATAAAGGGGAAAAAAGAACCCAAAATAAAAGATGAGCTTGCAAACGAAATAGAAAAATGGCTTTCTTTAGAATAAAAGGATTTAGAGATTTAAAACAATTAAAAAAATTCCTAAATCCTAAATTCCTAAATCCTAAATTTTTATATGTTAGAATATCGCGGGTTTTATAAAGAAGAAGCATTCCATTCAATCCTTTCTCTCGTAGCAGAAAGGGGTTGTCCAGACCTTTATTTTGTCTCTTATAATTATCCTATATTAAGGGATTCTAAAGACCATAACCTTTATGAAATAAACGCTTATTTTAAAGAAAAATACCCAATATTAACCCCTGAAGATGTGGCAAATATTATCTCTCTTATAACAAAAAAGGAGCACATTGGAAGGAGGGAGTTAGACACAAGCTATTCATTAGAAGATAAGGCATATTTCAGGGTTCATATTACATCCATCCTTGGAAACCTTGGGATAGTAATGAGATATATCCCAGCCAAAATTCCATCCCTTAATAACCTTTCCTTTTCCCCTGAGGTTTATGAAAGACTTAAGATTGTATGCTCTTACAAAGACGGATTGGTCCTTGTTACAGGTCCTACAGGTTCTGGAAAATCAACCACACTTTCTGCGATGATAAAAGAGATGAGGGAGGAAAGGTCCCTTTCTATTGTTACCATCGAAGACCCTATTGAATTTGTTCATAAACCAAAAGAGGGAAAGGATGGTTTTACTGATATTGTTATCCAGCAGCAGGTTGGGATTGATGTTCCATCATTTTATGATGGGATTGTTGCTTCCTTAAGAAAACACCCAAATGTAATCTTGCTTGGAGAGATAAGGGGAAAGGATGAGATGGAGGAGGCAACAACCGCCGCAAATACAGGACATCTTGTTTTAGCAACCTTGCATACAAGGAATGCCATACAGACCATTGAGAGGATTGTAACCCTGAGGCAGAATATAAGCAAATCTGATGCATATAAGGAAGTTGCCTCTATAATGAGGGCATTTATTTCTCAGCAACTTGCTCCAAAAATAGGAGGAGGGTTTATTCCCGTCTGTGAAATTCTTGCCAATACGCCATATGTGGCTGATATAATTGAGAAGGGAGCAAATTTTATGGAGATGAAGGAGGCTTTGGATGGAAAGACAAGGTCTCCTGAGATAATAAGCCTTAATGAGGATTTGTTTAATAGATACAAGAGAAAGGAGATAGAGAGAAAAACCGCTTTAAGCATCTCATACAACAGGGTAGACCTTGACCTTAGAATGAGAAAATTTGGCTTGCTTGATAAAGAGGAAGGGGAAGGGGAAGAGGTATTTGGCGAAAAAGGGTTTTAATGTTTAGCACGGCTCAAACAATTGAAAAGTGTAGAGTTAAGAGTGTAGAGTGTATAGGGAAAAGTTATCTAAAATATTAGCTGGTTTAATCAACACTATCCACTCAACACTATCCACTCAACACTATCCACTTGTCATTGCCATTGATGGGCCATCTGGGGCGGGAAAAACCACAACCGCGAAATTAGTTGCACAAAGGTTTAAGTTTAATTATGTAGATTCAGGTAGTGCGTATAGGGCTATTTGCTACCTTGCCTTATCAAAAAATATAAACCTTAATGACCCTCTGGCTATTATGAGCCTCTTTGAAAACAATGATATTATTTTAAACAATGGCTCTGTTTCATTTTGCGGATGCAATATTACAGGAAATTTAAGGAACAACGATGTTTCTTTAAATGTTTCAACCATATCAACCTATCCCGAGATAAGGAAATATGTAACAAGGCTTATTCAGAAACAGACAAAAGGAAAGGGTATTGTGGTTGAGGGAAGGGATATTGGCTCTGTTGTATTTCCAGATAGCCCTTTTAAATTCTTCCTTGATGCAGAACCTTCAATAAGGAAACAAAGGAGAAATGGCGAGGAGATTGAAGAAAGAGATAATAAAGACAAAACAAGGGATATTGCTCCCCTTATAAGACCAAAAGATAGCCTTCTTATAAAGACAGATAATATCTCAGAAGGTGCTGTAGCAGAAAGGATAGTAGAAAAAATAAGGTTTTGTAATAAAAGAAATTATTTTTATTCCTTTGTAAAGGCAGCCCTCTATTACATTTTTAAGCCATATTTTAGATTGTCTATTAAGGGAGAAAAGAATATTCCATCCAAGGGGCCATTTATAGTTGCCTCAAATCATTTAAGCTATCTTGATCCACCAATCATAGGGGTTTCAATGAAGAGGAGGCTACACTATTTTGCAAAAAAGGAGCTATTCTTTCCAATTTTTGGATGGATAATAAAAAACCTAAATGCCATTCCTGTTGATCGGGAAGGATTTAATAAAGATGCAATAAAAAGGATAGTAAGAATCCTTGAAAATGGTGAAGCCATCCTTATATTTCCAAGCGGAACAAGGGGGGGAAACAAAGCAGAAAAGGGCATAGGGCTTATTGCTTCTCTTTCTAATAAAACCATAAGAACACCCATTATTCCTGTAAAAATTATGGGAACGGATAAGGCGCTTGGAAGAAAAGAATTTTTTATAAAACCGAGAAAGATAAGCGTTGTTATTGGAAAGCCCATTGAGCCAGAGATGCTAGACCTTAAAGACTACCAAAAAACAGCAGATTTTGTAATGAATGAAACAAGAAGGTTATAATTTTTGGCTCTTCACACAATTAAGTTTAGTTTTATAGATACACTACATCTTCGGGATGATAGAGCGAAAGGAACAAAAGTATGTAATCCCTTAAGTGCCTGGTAAGGAGAAAATTATTTTTTATATGCTCTTTGCCATTTTCTCCTAATTTTTTGGCGTATTCTGGGCTATTAAGCAGCTGTTTTATGGCAAAGGCAGCTCCTTCAATGGAATGACATAAAAGACCGGAATATTTATGCTTTATCTGCAAAGGGATGCCACCTACATTTGAAGCCACAACCGGCTTTGCTTTCCACAGGGCCTCGGCAACTGTCAAACCAAATCCCTCCCTAAGAGATTTCTGAACAATTACATCTGATGCCCTTTGTAATGCATTTACCTCAATATCATTGTAAGGCAAAAGCAAAATATGAATATCCTGCTCTTTCTTTGCCTTTTCTTTAACTTCCTCAAGAGCTTTAATCCCCTCGGGGTCATCCCTTGCGGTTCCACCCGCCAAAATGAGTTGGCAATCTATATATTTTTTTACCTGTAAATACGCTTCAATTACGCCTTTTGGGTCTTTTAAACGGTCAAAACGGGATATCTGGGTAATTATTGGCTTATCTTTCTTGATGTTATATTTTCTTAAAACTAAATCTATCGTTTCCTGTGGTAATTCCTTGTTTTTATCACTCAAAGGGTCTATAGAAGGAGAGATTAAAAATTGCCTAATGGGTAATTTTCGCGAGAAAGCTGGTGCAGAAAACACGGCTCCATCATATTGTCTGATAAAATCCATCAGAAATTCCCAAATCCTCTCATTGGGATTAGAGACATCAACATGGCATCTCCAAATCCATTTATTATTGGATTTCTTTTTTATTAAAGCAATTGGCTGGGGGTCATGGATAAAAACAATGTCTCCGTAAGTATCTACATTTTCAATATTTTCCTGGCTTGTCTCTATAAATATCTCAAAATCCCTTTGGGTTATCTCTTCAGTCCTTCCATGTAAGGCGTTATGAAACTTCTTAGTAACATCAAAAAACTGCCCCCCACCTTTTATTACATCCCATCTGGTATCCACTCCTAATTCTCTTAACAATGGCACCATACGGTTTAATATTTCAGCCACGCCGCCGCCTACAGAGGTGGAATTTATATGCTGGATTACCTTACCGCTAAGCCTACCAGCAAGCAATTTTAAGTCGTCAATGGTGGATTGCCCTACAATCGGAGCATAATCTTCTATTTTAACCATATTTTAGATATTGTATGTGTTTAGCTATTAGCTTTTGGCTTTTAGCTATTAGCCTTTTAAATAAGAGAAAAAATTTACAAATTAAAGGCTAAAGACTAATGGCTAATGACTAAAGGCTAAACATATACTAGATATTCTATCTTCTATAATTTTAATGATTGTCCTTCTTAATTTTTCTAAAGTATAGGTATAGGGGTCAAGTCTTGAAATTTTATCGGCGAGTTCCTTATCACCAATGGAATTTTCAATCCAGTTTGAAAAATCATTCATGCCTTTTTCCAGTCTAAGACGCGCTTCAAAGATGTGGAAGTATATAGAATCCAGGGTTATGTTGCTTACAACCTCTTTAAATTCCCTTAAATCATATGCGATGTAATGGGTTGGAATAATAAAACTCACCGATTTTATAAAATGGAATTCCTCGCCTTTATGGCTAAATTTTTTCTTTGCCAGCGGATTATTCTTTAAGTGCTCATCAATTGTGGTGATAATCTTTTCTCTAAGGCTACGGATAGTTGAGAATTGGACGGTATCTATGCTGGCGAGCTTTTCTCCTAATTCATCTTCGCCAAGAATCTCACTAACCCAGTAAGCAAAATCATTTGGCGGCAGAGGAGAAAGGTATTGGTGCTGTTGCAGAAATCTATGGGTATGGTGATAGATACAAGAGCCAGGGACCTGTTTTATAAGGTCTACCAATTGGCTTAAGGTTGAAGCCTTTAAGCCAGTCAATTCAGATAAATGTAGCCTGGTATAAAACCTAAGCGGATCTTTGGCTTTTATCAATTCTGACATATTTCATCTTTCTTTAATTCAAGGATTCTTCTTATAAATTCAATGACTTCTTCTGTATTGTTCAAATAATAGCCTGCCTTAGAAACACCCCTTTCTCCCACAAAAACAGTCAAACCTTTATCCTTTAATGCCAAAAAAGCATCTTCGTCAGTTACATCATCGCCAATGTAAATGGGGAAAATATTATTTTCTCCTGACAAAAATTTTTGTCTGGCTATAAGCCACAAAACAGCTTTCCCCTTGTCCCACGCTACCGGAGGCTTTATCTCATAAACCTTTTTCCCCGCATCAATCTTTATTTTATCGCAAGCAAGATAAGGATTGGTTATTTCATTAAAAATATTCAAGAATTCTTTTATATCTTTTTCATCTACCAGGCGGTAATGCACGCTAATCGTTAATCCCTTATCTTCTATTAAAATCCCTTTAATTTTTGAAAGCTTATTCGCTAAGTCTTCGTAGATATGCCTGATAATCGATTTTAAATGGGATGAAAATTTAATCTTTAAACCCTTGATTTCTAAACCGTGGTTTCCGGCATAAATAATATTTTTAAGTCCTATCAAGGTTTTTATATCACTAAGCGACCTTCCGCTGATAATGGCTACCCTACAATGGGGGCTTTTAGATAGTTTATTGAGTAAGCTTCTTCTTTCTTTAGAAATCACCGTCTTATCAGGGGTCTCTCCAATCGGGGTTAATGTGCCATCATAGTCTAAAAAAAGAAAGAGAAATTTGCTCCTTAAGGTTTTTTCCAACCTATCCCAGTCATCAAAAAGATATTTATAGTGCTGTGCAAAAGTTCTCATAATAAATCCGGGGTTTAAGGATTCGGGATTTAAGGATTCGTGGTTTCAATCTTTATCCCGATTATCCCGAATCCCAATTATCCCAATATGAGGTAAGAGCATCGTAAAAATCTTCGCTGATGATGCCGTATTTTTCCTCGTAAAGTGTCAAACGACGCTCAAGCAACTTCATTTCAATGACAAGTTCATGAATCTCCATTTTAATAGGGCTAGTTTAATATAAAAATCCTATGTTGTCAATGGTTCGGTGTTCAAACAAACTAAAAAACTCAAAAACTACTTTACAATCCCAAGCTTGCCAATTGCCTTGTCGCCTTTGTTGTTTGTGATTAGATAGATATAGACACCAGAGGCAACAGGGTTTCCCTCTTTGTTCTTTAGGTTCCATTCAACCTTACCATTTGTATTTGTATATTCTTGGTCAAAAACAAGCTCTTTTATGTGTTTGGTTTGAAGCTCTATAGTTCTCTTTTGTTGGGCAATGATTTCAGCTTGTTGAGCAATGATTTTCCTAAAGCTCTTTGTTTTCTGTTTCAAGCCTTAGAATAATCTTGAGATACTTGTTTGCTTGTGACATTTTAGGTAAATTCCTCTACCTAATATATCGGCATAATTTGGCTTTATCTTAAAGAGATTTTTTATGTTTGTCAAAGAACGCTTCAATTGGGTAAAGTATTACGTTTTTTTATTCTTAAAATTCTATTTTTTGCCAAAGTTTTGTTGACTACTTAGAAACAAAAGGGTATAATTTTAAATAACAAATGTTTAAGGCTATTTTATTTATCATTGGTGCGGTGTTTGGAAGTTTTTTTAATGTTTGTATCTATAGGCTACCCAAGGATATGTCCATTGTGTTCCCTGGCTCATTTTGCCCAAAATGTAATTTTGCTATAAAATGGTATGATAATATCCCAATTTTAAGCTTTTTTGTCCTTAAGGGAAAATGCAGGCATTGCAAAGAAAAAATCCCTATTCGCTATCTTTTGGTTGAATTTCTGACAGGGTGCATCTTTTTTTATCTTGGAAGTTTATATGGATTAACCTATAAGCTTCTAATCTGGCTATTTTTCTTTTCTTTGCTTATTCTCATTGCCTTTATTGATCTTGAGACATTCCTTGTTTTGGATAAAGTAGTATATCCAGGTATTGCGGTTGGAATTCTCCTTTATATTTTTTTGTGGAGGGACTTTGACCATATCCTCGGGCTTTTTTTAGGAGGTAGTCTTATCTTCCTTGTTGCAAAAATCTCGCCCCTTATCCTTAAAATGGAAGGCATGGGTAGTGGTGATATATGGATAGCAGGCTTAATTGGGCTATTTCTTGGATTTAAGCTTATAATTTCATCCTTGCTTATTTCCTCAATCTTTGCTATCATTATTGGAGGGGGTCTTATTCTTACAGGAAGAAAGAAAAGGAGGGATTATATCCCATATGGGCCATACCTTGCATTTGGCGCCTTTATATCATTTATCTTTAAAAACAGAATAGAAGCCATTTTTTAACAAAACCTTAAAACTTTACATTTTCAATATTCCTGATTACAATTTTTATATGGACACGGAAAAGCTTCTTAATAATTTTAAAGAATATTTATTGACAAGTGATATTAAAGGAAAAATTGCAAAGATTGTTCTTTTTGGTAGCTACGCCAAAAAGACCAATGTTTCCTCCTCAGACATAGACATTCTTATCTTTACCCTTAATGGCAAAGGTATTGAGAGACCGCTTATGGATAAGGCATATACATTTATGATGGATAATAATGCTCCCTTTGAAATTCTTATCTCAAGCATTGATTCTTTGTTTTTTCAGGATTATTTTATATACAATGTAACACATTATGGTAAGGAGGTCTATTCTATGGAAAAAGAAGAAATAAAAAGAGAGGCGATGAGGGATATGATAGATCTCTCACAAGAATATCTGGAGGGAGCAAAAGAGGTTTTTAAGAGAAAAAGGATACGCTTAGCAATAGATGCTGCATACAATTCTGCTGAATTGGCAGCAAAGGCACTCATCCTTTCAAAACAAGATGACCTACCAGGAAGTCATGGTGGCGTGGCTAGTTTGTTTGGCTTTCTATATGTAAAAACAAATGAAATAGCGAAAGAGACAGGCCATAGGTTAAATATTGCCTTAAGAATAAGAAACGAGGCAAGATATAAACCAAATGCATTATTGACCAAAGAGAATGCACAAGAGGTTATAACCTTAGCTGAAGATTTGATAAAGATTGCTTTTAGAAAAACTACAGGGATAGCTAAAGATGCTACGATTTTTAACAGCAGGTGAATCACATGGGCCATCTCTGGCTGTAATCCTTGAAGGCTTGCCGGCTGGGCTTTTTATAGACAAAGAAGAAATAAATAAGCAATTAGCAAGGAGGCAGATGGGCTATGGAAGGGGAGGAAGGATGAAGATTGAAAGGGATGAGATAGAGATTACAGGAGGAATAAGAAAGGGATATACACTGGGAAGCCCATTATCTATGATTATAAAAAATAAAGATTGGGAAAATTGGAAGGATAAATGGGATAAAGTAGAACCAATTCTCTCTCCAAGGCCAGGACATGCCGACCTTTCTGGAGCAATAAAATATGGACATTCTGATCTAAGAAATGTTTTGGAAAGGGCATCTGCCAGAGAAACAGCAGCAAGGTGTGCGGTTGGCTGTGTTTGTAAAGGCTTTCTTTCTAATTTTGGTATTGATGTCCTAGGATATGTTATTGCAATTGGAAAAATAAGGACGAATAAGAGACCAAAGGTATATTCTGAAATAAATGACTCTCTTTTATCTTGTGCTTCATCCATAAAAGAAAAGCTAATGATAAAAGAAATAGACAAGGCATCCGAAAATGGCGATACCCTGGGTGGAATATTTGAGGTAAGGGCAACGGGTGTTCCGGTTGGCTTGGGTTCTTATGTCCATTGGGATAGAAGGCTTGATAGCTTACTTGCCTTTGCCTTGATGAGCATTCCTGGAATAAAAGGGGTTGAAATTGGTCTTGGTTTTGAGGCAGCAAAGAGGTTTGGTAGCAAGGTGCATGATGAAATCTTTTACAAAGATGGATTTTATAGAAAGACAAACCATGCAGGTGGAATTGAGGGAGGAGTAAGCAATGGAGAGCCAATCATTATCCGATGTGCTATGAAACCTATTCCAACCTTAAAGAAGCCCCTTTCATCAGTAAATATAGAGACAAAGGAAAAAACAAGAGCTGTTGTTGAAAGGGCTGATGTCTGTGCTGTCCCAGCCGCATCTTTTATTGGAGAGGTAATGACAGCATTTATCATTGCAAATGCCTTTCTTGAAAGATATGGCGGCGATAATATGAAGCAGATAGAAAAAAGATTTAAAAATGAAGGTTGAAGAGGCACATACAAGGTTTAAGGAATTTGAGGAGGCAATGGGTGTAGGAAGGGGAAAAAGGACAAAAAAGGCACAAATAGTAAAGGAAAAAGAGGAAAAACAACATCCATTTGCTGAAAAAATCAGGGAAGAAACCCTAAAGGCATTAAAAGAGGAGCTTTCGGGTCTTATCTTAAAAATAGAGGAGAAAGGGAAAATCCTTTTAAATAGCCCAACTTATGAAAACCTTATAAATTATAAGGAGCTGGTTGCAACATTTGTCCAATATGCTGTGCAGAATATCTGGCAGCTTGAGGAAAAGAAAAGTGGAAGGTTTGCCAGAACACAAAAGGTTCATCTTATTTTAAAAAGAATAGACGAAAACCTCCTTATTCTAACTGATGAGGTTTTAAAGAGGGAAAGGGATGTTTTGCGTCTTGCCAGCACAATAGATGAAATCCAGGGGCTTCTTATTGATCTTTTTTCATAAAATTCCGCAATGAAGTATATCATTATTGTTCCCGATGGAATGGCTGATTATCCAATAAATGGAAAAACACCCCTAGAGATAGCCCATACACCAAATATGGATAGGCTAGCAAGGGAGGGAATGATTGGGGTAACAAGAACCATTCCAGATAATATGCCAGCTGGCTCTGATGTGGCAAACCTTTCTTTATTGGGATATGACCCAAAGATTTATTATAAGGGAAGGGCGCCTCTGGAGGCTGCAAGTATGGGGGTTTTTCTAAAAGAGGATGAGGTTGCTTTCAGGTGCAATCTTATTACTGTAAGGAATGGAATAATAACGGATTTCAGCGCAGGACATATAAAGACAGATGAATCAGCAGAAATTATAAAATTGATGAATAAAGAGATAGGAAGCAATAGAATAAAATTTTATCCAGGTGTAAGCTATAGGCACTTGCTGGTTATTTCTTCTTTAATAATTAAAGATCCATTTGAGATTACCTGCATACCACCCCATAATATTACAGGATGTGATTATTTATACCATTTTCCAAAAGGAGGAGGGGCTTGTATCCTTACAGGGCTTATGGAGGAATCAAGGGATATATTAAGGGGAAGGGAAAATGGAAATATGCTCTGGTTTTGGGGGGGTGGTGTTAAAATGGAGATTCCAAAGATAACAGAGAAATTTAATATTAAAGGTTCTGTTATTTCTGCGGTTGACCTGGTTAAGGGTTTGGGGATATTGGCAGGTTTAAAACCAATAGATGTTCCTGGAGCAACCGGATATTTTGATACAGATTATCTGGCTAAAGGAAAATATGGACTTAAGGCATTAGAGGATAATGACCTTGTTTTTATTCATATTGAAGCACCAGATGAGGCAGGACATAACAAAAACCTGGAGCAAAAGATAAAGGCAATTGAGGAGATTGATGAGAAGATTATAGGTTTTATCCTTTCTAATTTAAATTGGAAAGCAAGGATTCTTGTCCTCTCAGACCATCTTACACCTGTATCATTAGGAAAACATACATCAGATCCAACCCCCTTTGTCCTATGGAGTAATACAGAGGTCAGGAGTCAGGGGTCAGGAGTCAAGGGTCAGAATGTGGGATTTTTTAATGAAAAAGAGGCAAAAAATGGCATTTTTTTAGAGGATGGAACAAAATTGATTGAAATGCTTTTTAATATTTAAAATATTCCTTTGGTGTATTCTCTGAAATATATTTCACCGCCTCTTTTAGACAAACCCTGATAGCCTTTTCCATTGGTGTTTTTGAATATTTTGAAAGCACTCCTCCTAAGGGAACAGAGCCAAATATTCCTCCTGCCAATATTTCAAGGTCAACCTCCTTTGCCTCTCCCTCTACCCTTGTTGCGGCTAATATCTCTGATGTTTCCGTATCAATTATGCGGATATCCATTACAAGGGATGATTTTTTAAATGCACCAAAAACTCCACCCAGAAAGCCACCACCATATCCACCGAGGCCGGCGCCCGTCTTTTCTGCACCTGGCTCCCAGCCTGTTATAGCAGCTATAACCAAAATATCAGCACCTTTGATCTTTCCTCCCTCTATTCTTTCCCTTTCGTCAGCATAGCCGCTCTCGCTTAAAGCTATTTCATCCTTTATGCTTTTAAGCTCCTCTCTTTCTAAGACCTTAAACCTCTTTGATTGAACAAGGACAGTGGTTAGCATATCCCTTAATCCATCTCCTGCACCTATATCTTCTTTCTCTGCCTTCCACTCAAATTTAGAAACAGCCAGAGATGCCTTTGGCCCTGAATAGGGAGGAAGCTCTGCCTCCATTGAGGTATCAACCCTTGCCTTTGGCTCAGTTGAGGTTGCCGCACAACCACTTATTAACAAACCCAAAAAACATATTGCCTTCATTCCTTAACTAGCTGGAATCCTTTTAAACAAAGTTCCAAAGAGTTGAAGGAACTCTTTGTGTCCTTCCTCTATCCTTTCATTCATCTTTCCAAAAAGATTAAGAACTTCCCTCTGTCTTTCTTCTGATAGCATAAGGGCTTCTTTATGACTTTCCTCTGCCCTTTTATCCATTCTTTCAAGAATTGCACTTATTTCCTTAACACCCTCTTTAATATGCTTTCCATTGAAATAGGCAGATATAGCAATACACACCCCTAGAAATGTAGCAATAAACCCAACCGCAGCTATTACATCCATTCTTTAATTTTAACAAAATCCCTATTCCCTTGTCAACAAGGAGATAACCTTTTTTACGATAAAGCCTATAAGGTCATCTATTGTTTTTGGAGCTTCATAAAAGCCTGGCATTGCAGGAACAATATCAGCTCCCATTTTTCTTAATTTAAGCATATTTTCAAGGTGTATTTCAGAGAGGGGTGTTTCCCTTGGCACAAGAATAAGCCTTTTTCTTTCCTTAAGGCAGACATCAGCTGCCCTTTGGATTAAATTCTCTGAAGCTCCTTGTGCTATAGCAGATAGGGTTTTCATACTACAGGGGCAAACTATCATACCCAAATTTAAGAAAAAACCAGAGGCAATTTCAGAATCCATATTTTTATAATCAACAAAGGAGACATTTGGTAGGGAACAAAGGTAATCTTTAAGCTCTATTCCAAGCTCCTTTTTTCCAACAAGAATGCCATTGTCTGAAATCATAAGAGAAACCTTGTATTCTTTGCTAATCGCCTCAAGGGTTTTCTTGCCATAAATAACACCAGAGGCGCCTGTGATAGCGAAGATTATTTGCTTCACAGGAAAATTTTTAAAACCAGGCCGCAAAACACAGTAATTGTTGTTGAGGCAACAAGGTCAAGGGCTGTATCGGCTTCTTCTTTGAATAGCCATCCCCTTGCCATAAGAATAAATGGAATAGCAAAATAAAATGGCGCCGGAAGAAGAATAAAGGTAAGCAATACCATCCTTTCAAATGCACAATACCAGCTCCTTTTTGAGACAACAGCCGATCTCTCATATCTATAAAAAAGCCTTTTAAAATAAAATAAAAATATCATCGAGGCTGGTCCTACAATGCAATAAAGGGAAACATATTTAACCTGTGAAAGGGAGTAGATATTTTCAGAAAGCCAAAGCTTAGCAACAATCAAAATAATCACAAGATGAAAAACCTGGTCTAAAATAAAAAAGATAATGTTATCTAAACTAGGGTATTTGTCGGTTATCTTAACCTTTAGCCAATCAAATATGGTATGTGAAACAAAAAACAAAAGGAGGCTTTGGGGTTTTAGTAAAAGATGGGGAACGAGGATAATAACAAGCAAAACACATATAGCACTATGAAGCATTACACCCCAAATGCTTCTCTTTTTTAGCTCAAATAGAGTCCTTGTTTGAAGGGGAAAATCAGCTAGTAAGTGGGCTAAAAGCAAGTTCCAGATCATCTTTTTTCTTTATTTTTCCCTCCTTGTATGCCAGGATAAAGCTATCTGCACATTTTTCATCAAATTGGCTTCCTTTGCACCTTTCTATCTCAGCCAAAGCTACCTCTGGCTCTAACCCTTTTCTATAGGGCCGATCAGATGTCATAGCATCATAGGTATCTGCCACAGCTATAATCCTTGAGAAAAGGGGTATATTTTCTCCCTTTAATCCATCTGGATAGCCTCCACCGCTAAACCTCTCATGGTGGTGCCTAATAGAAGGACAAATATCCTTAAGCTTTTTTATATGATCAATAATATTTGCACCTGTTCCTGGGTGCTTCTTTATCTCTAAAAACTCATCATCGGTAAGCTTTGCAGGTTTTCTTAAGATTTTCTCATCTATGCCTATTTTTCCAATGTCATGAAGAAGGGCAGATAATTTAAGCTCCTTTATCTCATCTTCTAATAGACCCATCTCTTTTCCTATGGCAAAGCTATATTCACAGACCCTCTGGGAGTGTCCATGGGTATATGGATCCTTTGCATCAATGGTTGCAGCTAGGGATGTTACGGTTGAGATGAATAAATCCTCCAGGTCTTTGTAAAGGGAGGCATTCTCAAGGGCAATGGCAATCTGAAGGGCTATTGCCTCAAAAAGCTCTATATCCTCATCAACAAATGTCCCCCCTATTTTGTTTATTGCCTCTGCTACACCAATTGTCCTATCTTTTATCCTAAGGGGAACACAGAGTATAGACCTTGTTTTAAACCCGGATTTTTCATCTGCATCTTTAAAGAACATGGGGTCTTTGCTGCAATCGGGAACAATCAAAGGCTCTCCCTTTTCTGCAACATATCCAGCAATGCCAACACCCAAAGGAATCCTTATCTCCTTTACGCTCTCTCCCTTTTTCCCTAATGCAACCTTAAATATAAGCTCATTTTTGGAAGAATCCAAAAGCATCAAAGAGCTTGCTTCAGACCTCATTAGCTGAGATACAAGCTTCATTGAGATCTCTAAAACCCTATCAATGTTTAAGCTTGAGTTTACTGTCCTGGCAACCTCTGTTAAAACAGTCTTCTCCGAGACCTTTCTAACCAGGTCATGAAAAAGGGAGGCATTTTCAATAAGAACACCTACCTGATTTGCGATACTTACAAGAAGTTCCTCATCATCCTTGGTAAAAGCCTCCTTTCCCAATGTATTGATAACTTCAATAACACCAATTACCTTCCTTTTTGCCTTCAGGGGAACGCAAAGGAGATTGTATGGAAGATAGCCTATTTCCTCTGCAATATCCCTTTTAAACCTCTTATCCTCTAAAGGATTTGGAACAATTAAGGGTTGTCCTTCCTTGGCTACCCAGCCTGCAATGCCCTCTCCTAAAGGAACATCAAATTTCTTTACCTCATCCGCCATTGGCCCCTTTGCCACTTTGAAAATAAGCTTTGTTCCACTTTTGTCTAAAAGGAGGATACTCCCTGCATCTGTCCTCATAAAACGAAGGACAGAATCCATAATCAATGAAAGGAGGTCATCTATATCAAGGTCAAGGCCAAGCATCTCATTTATCTCCTGAAGGATTTCTGCCTTTAGAGAAATGGCTTCTAATGAGGAATAGATACTCCTTACCCTCTCCTCCCTCTCCTTGGTCCTTTCCTGCATTGTAGAAAGCTCTGATTCTAATCCCGCAATTAGACCCCTTAAAACCCTAACATCCTTTTCTAAAATTGCTTTGTTCATAATTTAAGTATAACCTAAAAAATTATAAAAAGCAAGAAAAAAAATGGTATGTGTTTAGGTAAATGAGGACAAGATGGGAAATAGGCACAAAGGCACTTAAGGCACAAAGGCACAAAGTTTATTTGTTACTTGCTTTCTTTGTCCCTTTGCCCCTTTGTGCCT
>JBFMED010000176.1:0-3059 GCA_040753475.1 bacterium | reverse complement strand
TGATTTATATAGATTTGGAGCACATCATAACCCCTGCGTTCCAATGAAAGATTGGAAGAAAATCCCAGAGATTGTAAAATTCCTTAAAAGCGATAAGGATATATTTAGGGTCTATTCTATTGGAAGCATAATAAGCAGAAATAACCTGTATTACAAATATGGCTGGCTTGAAAACAAAAATTGGCATCTTCAAAATAAAGAAACCCTATCTGTAAATACAAATGCAATTTATCATCTTTCAAGCCCTGGGATTTATCTTACCCTCTTTCCCTTAAGGCCATTTATCTTTGAAATGGCATTAGGAGGCGGTTTTATTCTTTTGTCATCAAATTGGATAGGCATTGTTCCTGATAATACCATAAAGCTTTTAAGCCTCCTTAATGTAAAATACCTTGTCTCCTGTTTTTCCCTTTCTGGTCAAGGAATTGAGCTTGTAAAGGAGATTAAAATGGATTGGGATTTACCATCTGTTAAGGTTTATCAGAATAACAATGTTTTACCAAGGGCATTCCTTGTTCCTGGTTGCAAAAAAATCTATGACCCAAATATAATAATTGATGAAATTCTAAAGCCAGATTTTAATCCAGGCTATGAGGTTATATTAGAAGAAGAAGCCCCTTCTGGCTCGTTTTCCATTCTTGACTCATCTTGCAAGATAGAGGAATATAGAAGGGATTATGTGGGGATATCCTGTGATATGAAGGCTCCTTCTTACCTTTTTCTCTCGGATTCAAATTATCCTGGGTGGAAAGCCTATATTCGGGACTCGGGATTCGGGATTCGGGATTCGGGAAAAGAGGTGAAGATATATTATGCAAATTGTGCATTTAGGGCTGTATTTTTAAAGAAAGGGAAATATGAGGTTGTTTTTCGCTATAAACCCAGCTCATTTTATAAGGGAGGAATTATAAGCCTTGTTGCTTTTTTATTGGTTATTTGTTTATTATTTAAATTTAAAGGTTGCAAAATTTAAATTTATGTTTTATAATTAAATTATGGCAGAGAACATCGGGAGGTTTTTAGAGGGTATTGCTGAATCTATGGTAAGGACAGAAATTATCCTCTTCTTCCATAGAAATCAGTTTGCCATGGATGTAGCAAGGAATATTGCGAGGTGGATAGGAAGGGATATAGCTGTTGTTGAAAAGGAGCTTGATAACCTTGTTGAGCAAAAAATCCTTGACAGGATGGGAACAGGAGCTTCTGCTATTTATTCCTATACCCAGGATGTTGAAATCATTGAAACTATTGATAAATTTGTTACAGAGCTTACCTTGGGAAGGGAAAAGGTAAGAAGGGCAATGGAAGGCCTCAAGCCCTCTATTTAATAAATCCGTATGTGTTTAGCCCCTTATCTATAAAATCTCTTTCACCTTATTGTTATCCCTATCAAAAGAAATTCAAAAGTCAAAAGTCAAAAGAACAATTCAAAATTCAAAAGTTTTTTAATAAATTTTTACCTCACTTTTGACTTTTGCATTTTGACTTTTGACTTATTTTTCCCATCTTGTTCTCGTCTACCTAAACACATACATAAATCCTAAATCCTAAATTTTCTTATGTTCCTATTTTCAAAGATGCGACAATGGATTTTAATGTTGCAATAGCAGATAAAGAAGCGAGGTAGCTTGTTTTTGGATTGTCTTTTGAGGGAAGATTTTCGCACCTTATATTTATCCTTCCAAAATCTCCGATTATCAAAATCTCATGGATATTCTTGTTGCTCTTCGGATCTGCTATTATTTCAACCTCTGTCTTATCCTCTCCTATTCCAGCAAGGCTTAATGTGGCAGAAACATTTACATTGGCTGGAAATCCCTTTATCGCATCAAAGGCTGTGCCTTTAAATATTCTTGTCTTGTCTTTAATATTCAAAAGATCTATGCCCTTTTCTTCAATATATGGAGCACCCAAAAGCCCTTTCGGAGGTTTTCTTGTCTTTAAGGTGACTTTTTCAATATTTCCTAATAAAGCTCCCTTTAGCCCATCAATTCCTGCGATTGCTCCAGATGGAACATAGATTTTTATCCCTTTATCTTCTGCCCTTTTAAGCAATTTTTCCTCTCCTAGCAATCCACCAACGCTCATTACCATTAGGTCTTTTTTTTCGGAAATAACCAAGGGAAGAATTTCCTTTACAACCTTTATAGAAGATGCTTCAATAATAAGGTCTGCTTTCTTTACAACCTCTGGAATATCAACAATCTCTGGTTTCTTTGGAAAAAGAGAGGCTGTTTTTTTTGCCCTTTCTTTATTTTGGTCACAAAGGCATACCAAACAAAGGGAAGGAATATTTAAAATTGCCTTCGCAATACAAGAACCAATCGCACCACATCCAATTAACCCAAGTTTAATCATCATTTAGCAAATCCTAAATTATTCTAAGTCTACCTCTCCAAGCAATGCCTTAAGGAGGTCTTCCTCTTTTTCAATTGGGCCAATAGCAATAACATCATCACCAGCCTCTAACATTACCTTTGGATTCGGAGAAATAACCTCATTTTTTCTAAGAATAGCTACAATTGCCGTGTTTTTTGGAAGAGAAAGCGTTTCAATAAGCCTGCCTTTTGCTGGCGATTCTTCACTAAGATCAACCCTTACAATGGAAAGATTTCCCTTCTTGAATGTAAGAAGGTCCATAAAATCATCCATTGATGCCTCTTCCTCAATTATCTTTGCAATGATGGAGGTTGAGTTTATGGAAATGTCAACGCCAAGCTGGTTAAATATGTGCTCATTCTTTGGGTCATTTACCCTCGCAACGGTTCTTGGAATATTGAATATCTCCTTTGCAAGCTGAGAAATAACAAGGTTATCTTCATCGCTTCCTGTTGCTGCAACAATAACATCAGCCCTCTCTGCCCCTGCATCCTTAAGGGTTTGGGATTCACAACCATCTCCCTGGATGACAAGAATACCAGAAAGCTCTTCTGCAAGTTCACTGGCTAGGGCTTTGTTCTTTTCAACAAGAGAAACCTCATTTTTGTCCTTAGCAAGCATATTTGCCAGATGAAAACCAACCTTTCCTCCACCAATGATGATGATATACATTTATTTAA
>JBFMED010000175.1:0-3997 GCA_040753475.1 bacterium | reverse complement strand
AATCCGATATTGTCTTGCTATCAAACTCAAGCTCTCCCCTGATAAGGTCAGAAAATGCAATTTTACAATCAGGAACAGAAAATCTTATACTTGGTTTTCTTTTCTTTTCCAAAATAGCCCTTTCTTCTTTTGTAAGGCTTCTGCACTTTCCATCATATCCTGGTGGGATGCCTAATTTAGATGCCTCATATCTCCTTGCCTCAAGCTCCTCCTTTGTGCAAAAACAATAATATGCCTTTTGTTTTTCAAGAAGGATATTTGCATATTCTTGATATATGTTTAGCCTTTTGCTTTGAAAATAAGGGCCCTCATCCCAATCCATCCCAAGCCATTTTAAACCTTCTAATATCCCGGAAACAGCCTCCTCTTTCTCCCTTTTAAAATCAGTATCCTCAATGCGCAGGACAAATTTTCCATTATTTTGTCTTGCATAGAGCCAGCTAAAGAGGGCTGTCCTTGCTCCTCCAAGATGGAGGTATCCTGTTGGTGCGGGAGCAAAACGGGTTTTCATTCTATCTTTATCGTTGAAAGTATGCCCATTATTTTATTATACCTCTTTTTTGTTTCTTTTGCAATCAAGGTAATCTGAATATCCCTTTTTTCGGGAAATATCTCAAGCCTTGTTTTTAAAAATTCCCTGAACCCCTCTTTTTGTTTCTCTGTAAAGATATAGCTATCGCAATTTTCTAATGTAAAGCTTGATGTGCCAAAAGAAAGGGAATAATATTTTTTTATTTGTGAAGAGCCTTCCATAAAAGCAATAATTGCTATTTCTCCTTCGTTATCCCTTGAAAACAAAACACCATTTTCATTCTCCTTCACCTTCTTGTATTCTGGATATAGAAGGATTGAAAACCCATAATCTGTTTTATAAGGGGTTTTATCAGGGCTTTCCTTGACTAATTTCTCCTTTGCGCAATGGGATAAAAGGATTACGAGAAGAAGGAGTCCCAGCAGGTTTTTCATTTTTTGTCTTGTGAGAAAGCCTTATTCCAGCAATATATGCTTCAATCGCCTTTTTATTTTCATTTTTCTTGTCATATATGCTTCCTAGGATAAGATAAAGCTTTCCATCATCTGGAGAAATCTTTATTGCCTTTTTTATTTCTCTCTCTGCCAATGAATAGCTTTGTGAGCCAATATAGCAATTTGCCCTTTGAAGATAAACCTCTTTTTTCTTAAAGCTAGATTTTGTTGTTCTTGTAGGAGCCTCTTTTGATGGGCAGCATCCCATAAAAAAGATAGGAAGAAAGACAAGAAATATTCTTAAAATCAAGCCTTCTCTTTTATCCTCTCAATCTCCTCATCCATTGCCTTTTTTCCTGCTGCAACAGCCTTTGCAACTATGGATTTTTTATCTTTTAAAGCCCCTTTTTCATGCTCTATAAATTCTTCCACCTTTTCCCTTCCCTCTTCTATTAGACCCTGTGCCTTTTCAACAATAACACTACCCCCTTCCTTTATTTTCAGAGAAGCCTCCCTTATCTTTTTTCTTGTTTCCTCTCCAGATTGAGGAGCAAGAAGAATGCCTGCGATTACTCCGCAGGCTGCACCAGCTGTAAATGCGAATATAAGGGCTAGATTATTATCCCTTGTTTCCATCTTTATCACCCCCTTTTAAAAAAATATTTAGACCAGATTTCACTCCCGCATATATACCAAGAATAAAGGCAAATGGTGTAATAACCCTCTCTTTTATTGTTTTAAAACCACCAGATACCTCATTTATTATAGATGAGCACATATTTATAGCATCTAGTCCTTTACAGATAGAGCCCTTTAATCCAGGAAGCTCTGCTTTTATATAAACCACAAGCTCGCCAATTTCATCTATTGTCTTCTTACAAGAAGAAAGAACAGAGACAAAATATATCCCAACCAGCAGGATAGTGCAGGTCAAAACAGCCAGACAGATTGCCACAATTGTAAGCATTATATAAATTTATCAAAAGCAAATTAGATTTGTCAAATACTTTTCTTTAAAAAAATGTAAATTTTTTCTTGATTTTCTTGTATTTTTATATTATGCTTAAGATATGAGGAAAGTTTTTTTGTTTTTCTTATGTGTAACACTTAACCTTTGCTGCGATGACAGGATAATTGCAAAGGTAGAGGATGAGATAATTACCCAGAAAGAACTCTCTTATGAAAAAAAGGATATTGAAGCAATAATTGACAACATCCTTCTTCAAAAGAAAGCAGCTAAATTAGGAATTGTGGTTTCTGAGAGCATGGTTCTTGAGAGAATAGAAGAGATAAAAAACTCGTTTTCTTCTCCCTCTTTGTTCAAAGAGGCTTTGCAAGCACAAGGAATAGATGAGCCCTGTTTAAAATTAAGAATAAAAAACGAGATAACAAAGGCAAGGCTTATAAACCTTTTTAAGGAAAGGATAAGGATAGCTGAAGATGAGCTTCTTTTAAATTTTGATAAATATCAAAGCGAGGTCTGTGTTGATTTTTTAGAGAGAGAAAACGAAGAAGATGCCAAAAAGGCATTCCTTGAGCTTACAAAATTTGGAACAACAAATCTAGAGATTAAAAATACAGGATTTTTTTGCTATCCTGAGATGCAGGAGGAATTTTCAAAACAGGCATTCGGTCTTGATGAAGGAAAAATAAGCCACCCATTTAAGATAGGGAAGAAATTTTATATCATAAAAGGGGCTGAAAAGAGAGAGACAGAAGACCTTCATCTTGCAAAAATAAGGGATGAGCTTTTTATGGAGGTAAAAGGAAGAATAAGGCAAAAAACAAAAGATGAAACAAGGGATGATATACAATATGAAATTTTAGGTTTAATTGAGGAAAAACTTAAAGAAAAAAGGCTTGAGGAATATTTATCTTCCTTTATTCAGGAATTAAGAAAAAATGCATATGTTAAAAAATAGTGTATGTTTAGCTAAGGAGAATTGGAATTTAGGATTTAGGAATTTTTTCAATTGTTTTAAATCTTAAATCCTAAATCCTAAATCTTAAATCTTAAATTACTAAAATGGATGACATATTAAACAGATTTATTCAATCTATAGAATGGAGAACAATAAAAGATACCATTGAGAAAAAATTTGGCATTCCTCCATTTATGATTGTTGACAAAGAAAGAAAACCGGTAGAAATCTATGAGAAAGATAGGGTATTTTGTAGAATGATTAAAGAGAAAGAGGTGGGAAGGAAGTTATGTAGCCAGAGCTTTGTCTCAATCTCTAACAATGTCCTTGCAAGCAGACAACCCACGGTATTTTCCTGTCATGCAGAATTTTTAGGCTACATTATCCCCCTTCTCTCAAGGGGTGAATTAGCCGGAATGATATATGGATGCCAGCTGGTTGATGCAGGAAGAGACAGCCATTACTACGAACAGGTCTCGGCAAAATTACACCTTGATACAAAGGCATTCCTTTATACCCTGAAGGCAATTCCCACTGTTACCATAGGAGGACTAGAGGCAGATATAGGGCTTATCTTTCAGCTTGCAAATGCTTCAATAGGCTTACTTACAGAAAGACAAAGATTTACAGGAAAGGAGGGTGAAATAGCAAGCATTACAAGATTCTATGAACTGTTTGAGAAATCCAGGTATTTGCTTCTTACCTTAGAGCCTTCAAAGCTATATTCCTTGATTGTCAACCTTGCGGCAAAGGCAATGGATGCAGAGATATGCTCTTTAATGATCCTTGATCCAACAACAGACGAGCTATCCATAAGGGCATCTGTAGGCTTGGAGGAGGTAATTACAAAAAGGATATTTAAAAAGGGAACAGGCGTTGTAGGATATGTATGTAAGACAGGAGAGCCTTTATTGGTTAAGGATATAACAGAAGATCCCAGGTTTAATGTAGAAAAAAGCCAGCCAAAATACTATACAAAGTCTCTAATTTCTGCACCCTTAAGGGTTGGAGATGAGATATTTGGCATATTGAATGTGAATAACAAATCTTCCAGGGCACCATTTAATGAAACAGACCTGAAGATGATTTCAATAATTGCAGGCCATGCA
>JBFMED010000174.1:0-6494 GCA_040753475.1 bacterium | reverse complement strand
TGGTCCATAAAGGATTTGTTCTAAAGAGCCACTTATGCCTGTTTTTATCCTTGTCCCCCTTGGAAGGTTTCTATGTGGTGTTGCCATTCCCCAATGATAGCCTTTGCCTGGTGCCTCAGATGCCTTACTAAAAGCAGAGCCAATCATTACAGCATCAGCCCCTGCGGCAAATGCCTTGCAGATTTCTCCTCCAATCCTCATTCCACCATCTGTGATTATGGGAACATACCTAGCACTTTTTTTGTAATAAAAATCCCGAGCCGCTGCACAATCAACAGTTGATGTAATCTGGGGAACACCTACACCAAGAACACCCCTTGTTGTGCAGGCAGCACCAGGTCCTACACCTACAAGAATTCCGTCAATCCCTGTTTCCATAATCTCAAGTGCGGTATCGTATCCCACGCAATTTCCAACAACAATTGGAAGATTAAGCTTTTTCTTTAGCTTTGAAAAATCCAAAGAGGGTTTTTCTCCTGAGATATACTTAACCGTGGTTACGGTTGCCTGGACAACAAACATATCTACTCCTGCTTCTTTAGCAATTTCCCCAAACCTTTCTGCCCTTTGTGGAATAGATGAAACACAAGCAAAACCCCCTTGTTTCTTTATTTCGCTTATCCTTTTTCCAATAAGGGCTTCTTTTATTGGCTCTTCATATACCTTTTGAAGGATATTTGTTGCATCATCAGGGTCTGCATTTACAATCATTTCAATGGCAGATTCCGGGTTTTCGTATCTTGTTTGTATCCCTTCAAGATTAAGCACGCCAAATCCACCAAGCTTTGTCATAAGAGATGCCATTTTGACATCCATTACACCATCCATCGCAGAGGCAATTATGGGAATTTGAAATTTAGCTTTTCCTATTTTCCAGCTTGTGTCAACATAATCAGGGTCAATAGTTATTTTTCCCGGGACAATGGCAACCTCTTCAAAACCATAAGCTCTCCTTGCCCTTCTATCTATTCCAATCCATTCACCCATTTTTAAAAACTAAAAACTTTAAATTAGCTGATGGGTCGGGGAGTTTTTAATAATATCCCGACCCATCATCCTGAGAACCCTCAAGCGTAGCGAAGGGGACGAAGGATCTCTTTTCAAACTATTATGTTAATGAGATCCTTCAGCCCTTCGGGCTTCAGGATGAGCAGTCGGAAAAAACTCCCCGACTGCTCAATTAGCTTAAATTATAAATTACAGCAGAGGTATTGTCAATCGGGAGAGGAGAGGAATTTAAGGAGAGAGGGATTATCAACCAGGCTATACATAGGAATGCCCTTTTTTATATCTTTGTAATCGGGACAAGGGGGGTTTCTTAATGGAGGGTGGTTTTTGTATCTTTCATTTTTTATCCACCCATCAATTGTAAGAAAATAAGCACCTCCTCCCTTTTCTTTTATTGGTCCATAAATAGAGGAAAATAAAGAAGAGACCCAATTTCCCATTACAAGCCTCTCTTTTTCTTTGTTTATTGTGATATGTCCATAATTTGGAGGAATAATAACCTTATCACCACAAGATGCACTAACAAAATAGACATCAGAGAAATCATCCTTTTGCATGAGATATATTGCCCTTCCCTCTAATACCTCATAGATTTCTGGATAGGAAAGATTGCTATTAGCAAAATTTGGGTGAAAATGACCTGCGGTTTTTACATATTCACATCCCAGCATATTTGGAGGGATAATGGTAATATCATACCTTAAATTATGGGTTTCTATTTTTTCTCTATCCCCTTCATTTTGAGAAAGGTCTCTATACATATAATAGAGGGGAAAATCCAATGCTTTTTCTTCATAATCTTTATCATAAAGAAGGCCTTTTAGATCAAAAAGCCTTCTTATATCAGGGGTTTTTCCTTCAATTAGGCTTAACATTTTAAGCAAGGAGAAACATATATTTTTTTCTTTCTTCCTCTTCCTTGTGAAAAAGTCTATTTATCCTTCTTAAGAAATCATCTATATGAAGGGGCTTTGTAATAAATTCCTCCGCACCTTCTTTAAATGCCTTTATTTTTTCCTCTGGATTTATCCTTGCTGTAACCATAGCAACCGGAATGTGCAATGTTTTTCTACAGGCTTTAAGCCTTTTTAAAACATCCCAGCCATCCATCCCCGGCATCATAATATCAAGCAGGACAAGATCGGGCTTTTTTTGGTAAGAGATATCAAGGGCAGACATTCCATCATAAGCAATTGTAACCTCATAACCTTCCATCTCAAGAATGGTTTTAATTATCTCGCTGATATCTATATCATCATCAACAATTAAAATCTTCTTCTGGCTCATTTTAAAATTTTACATTTTACAAACCAATTTTGTCAATTTTTTATTACTTGAAACTTACCCCCTGCCTTTTAGGCTAAATTTGGAATTTTGTATGTGTTTAGCTTCTCTTTAGAATCCTTTGAATTAACCACAAATTAGCACTAATAAGAACACTAATAAACACGAATAATTTTTTTGTAATTTGTGTCAATCCCTGCCTCATCCCTGCCCATTCGTGGTTTTTCTTCCCTTTTTATAAAGCTAAACACATACAAAAATTCTCATTTTACCACGCCGATCTTTCCTATTCTTTTGTTATAGGATACATCTTGGATTTCGGGAATGATTAAAAATGGGCTAAAGATCTCACCGCTTGTCCCAAAAGCCCTTATTGAATAGCAAATCCCAAGGTTATTAGGAAGCAAGGATAGGACAGAGATTGTGCTTACCTCATCAATCTTGAAATAAAATGGTGAGGTCGCGCTTTTAACAAAGAGGCTTAGGTTTTTATAGGTTATTGTTCCTTCCTTTGCTGGATTCATCAAGACAAAAACCTCTTTTTGTGAGGTAAATGTTTCCAAGGATGCACTAACAGCTAATCAATTCCTCATCATTATTCTCCAATCTCTTTATTTCCATTAACCTCAAGGCTAAAATTAACCATTTCCTCAAAAGGCCCTTTATTTCTAAAGATGGTATAAATGGTATAGGTTTGGGTAGATATTCTTCCCTGATAAAGCTCTCCCTCAATTTCTCCTGATTCTTTTTGGACAAAGGTCGTGTAGGTTTCATTAAAATCACCTGAAAGGATAAAATAAAGATTGGAATTTCTCGTTATCTCAAAGGTAAAGGTCAAGGTCTCCCTTTCTGTTTCCTTTAGGGTTATACTAGCTGAGCCTATTTCTTTCTCCTCTAGGTTTAAGCAATAAAAGAGGTTTGCCTCCCTTAAGCCCTTGTTATAAAGAAGGATATCTGCCCTTCTTTTATCCATTATCCCTCCAAGCTCTATCTTGACCTCAATCTTTGTTCTTTCTACCCTAATCTCCCTTACCTCACTTACATCCTTTGCCATTAGTTTAAGAGAAAATGAAGAGCTTGAGGTTATTGTCTCATAAAAATAATAGCTTGAGTTGGTTCCTAAATTTATTGTCCTGGTTGAGATAAGGAAATTATCTTTATAAAGGGAAACCAGGAGGTTATTCTCTGGCACATCGCCCCGATTTGCCACGATGCATTTTATGGGAATAGGCTCATTGGGTTTATATGGCTTCTCATCCACATCAAGGAATAGACTTAAAGTGCTTGTGCTTATTAAAATAGGTTCTAGCTTATAACCTATTCTTTGGTGATAATGGTTTAATAATGTAGATTCAAGGTAGTATGTTCCAGGAGAGGTTATGCTTCCCAATTCAATGGGATAATCCCTTTGTTCTTTTTCTTTAATATTTATGGGTGAAATATTGCTTTCTCTAACAATCCCTCCCCTTTCCTTCTCAATCCAAGAGAATTCTTCGCCTGAATCCTTTGGGATATTGCAATCCTTGTAATAATTGTCATCGGGTGAGCCCTCCTCAATTCCATTGCTATTTCCATCCAGTTTTCTTCCCTTGATATCCTTATAGTAAAGGGATATTGAATAAATATATTCTGTATCAGCCCTTCCCTTGTTTTCTATAACCAGGAAAATAGTCTCTTTCGCTAGATAATCCTTCTTTTGTAATGGATGAATAATCAGCTTAGAGGGAGGAATATTAAAGAAAATGGTTCTTGTGATTGTGCTTTCATTCATCTATTGATAATCTCAAGCCCTAGATTCATCCTGTCCCTTATCGCATAAGATGGCCTATCCAGCTTTGGGTTTATAATGATTGAGCAAGGGATTTCACTTTTTTCCGAAAGCAATGTGTCTCCTTCTTCATCCTTAATTTTATAGCTAAATCTATATGTTCCAAAAAGAATCTTGGAAAGGTAAATCTCTAAACTTACAGTCCTTGTCTCTTTTGGCTCTATATTGGTTAAGGTTATTGTCTCCTTAATCTCATTGTTATCTGGGTCATTCATCGTAAAACTTAATTTAGAAGAAAAGGCAGTAATTGACCCCTTATTTGTTATAGTAAATAAAATCGTATTCGTTCCTTTGGTAAATGTTTCGGGAAAGATTAGTTTAATTGAAAGAATAGGCTTTGGTAGCTTAAAATAAGCCATAGAATATCCAATTGTTTGATTATCCCTTAAAACATTAGCTTGAATTGTATAGTAGCCATAGGTTTTGGGAAGGATAAATGAAAAACCTAAGGCTTTTTCTTCCTCTGGATTTAAATAGATTGATGTCTCAGTGGAAAAGATTGTATTGTTCTTTGGGTCGATGATTTTAAGGATAAGGTTTGCATCATATTCAATGCTTTCTTTGTTTTTAAGCAAAACAGAAATATTAACCTTATCTTCTCGTCCATAGAGAGCCTTATCTGTTTTTACCCCTACACCTACATTTGCTTCTTTAATCCATACCCCCTTTTCATAATTAACAATAGAGCCATAATATGCAATAGAGGGATAGATAGAAAATGGCTCTTTTAGAAGCCCAAAATACATAAAGGTTGGGTAATTTAGCCTTGTTTTGAAGATAAAGCTTCCTTGGGATTTTGCGGGAATATTAACATTGGTGATTGAGCCATAAAACCTCCAATTTACTCCTCATTTGAGTAGCAACTCTGGTCTTCTAGCCAGCCATAGCCAGATAGATTTCCTGGTAATGTTTGAAAGTCTTCTCCATATTGCTGGGAAAAGCAGATTATGGTTCCTCCTTGGTTTGCATAGCCTTCTAATGCTTGTTTGAATAAGGGTGAATTTCTCCTTCCCATTAAGCCACCAGAGGGGATGATAAAGATTGAATGGTCATCTAATTCGGGAATATCCCGATGTATGGCATAGGGAATATTAAGCCTTTGTAAGAGAGAGCCTAAATCCTTCCAATGTCCATCCATAAGAATGGCTATCTCGGCAATAGGAGAGGGATAAAGACTAGGAGCACTATCTGATACATCCACAGTATCATCGGGATGGTCAGGGGGTATGGGTGGAGGAGGGGGCGGAGGTGGAGGTGGACCACAGTTTGGTCCTCCATTACCATTTCCACCACCTCCACCCACACCAGCACCAGGTGGTGGTAGTGGTGGGGGTTGGGAAATATCACATTGGTCTTTGGGTGGCTCATCGGGTGGGCAATCCTTACAGAAGGCAAGAGAAGGAAAGAGATAAACAGAAAAAAATAAAAGAAAGGAAAAGATAAGTTTGGTCATTTTTTTATTGATAGAATCAAGGCTTTTGCCGAGAAAATAAAGAGTTGAACGCCAATCATTGTTAGTAAGGGACGAACCATTTCAAGATAAATGCCTTTTAACTCAAATAAAAATAAACCAGTAATTAAATAGGCGATTATTAAGATTGAGGTGATAATCAAGCCTTTTAATAAAGAAAGATAGAGAAGACAAAGTCCAATAATAACACCGAGAATAAAACAAACAAAAAAAATTGTATTTTCTTTAATAGGGGTAATAAACTCATTCTTGATAATGCTATAAATGATGTTGGCATGGACATCAACGCCAGGCATAGAAGGATTGATCGGGGTTGCTACAAAGTCAAAAAGACCTGCGGCTGTTCCTCCTATTAGAACAATTCTACCTTTGAAATAATCTGCGGGGATTTCTCTCTTTAGAACCATAGAAAAAGGAATATGGTGAAAGGAGGATATTCTGTAATTTATAAGCATCCATTGATCTTCATCAAGAGGAATACGAATTTTCCCAAGATCAATAAATTTTCCTGGAACTATCTTTACATTTTCTTTTTTAATCCCTAGATAATCACAAGCAACTTGTAGACCAAAAGAAGGATATAAAGGGTATATCTTGTTCTTTCCATAAGGATCTTCATAACAAATACTTATGGGCTGTATCCTTCTAACTACACCATCGCTGTCAGGATAAAGATTAACATATCCAATACTTTTAGTCTTTTCAAAGATTGGCTCTATTGGGGTCTCTGCACTTGCTATAAAAAAGCTTAAATCGCGGTTTTTAAAATAAGAAAATTTGGATAGATTTTTTGCAATATTTAATGATGGCTTTTTATATAATCTTTGACTGGTAGCTGAATGCCCTGTAAAAATAGAATGGCATACATTTCCTGCCCTTTCTGTTGCTTCAGCCAATTCTTTG